>DASQDO010000113.1:0-14745 GCA_035634135.1 Actinomycetota bacterium | reverse complement strand
TCGTCCTCGAAGCCCGACGCGCTCTCGGCGCGCGCGGCACGGGAGTCGACGACGGCATCCTGGCCGCCGGGCCCCGCTCCGTCCCGGAGGGACCGCTGGCCGACGGGGACCTCACGTCCGAGGAGCTCACCGCCGTCATGTTCCGGACCGCCACCGCTCGCCCGCAGGGCGACGCGGGCGACGGGCCGGAGCCGTGTCCCGCCGAGGATCCCTATGGGCCGGCGCCGGTGAGGTGGGACTCGGTGCCCGAGGACGCGCCGGGGTACGTCTCGATCGGTTACGGCGCGATCGACGGGGCCGCGACCGCGCTGGCGCTCGACGTCCTCGGGGGCCGGGCTCCCCTGCCGGAGCGCCCCGACGAAGACGCGTTCTTCGCGCAGCAGGAGACCCTGCGGGCCGCCGCTCACGAGGTCTTCACGGCCCTCTGAGCCGCGCGCCTGTCACGGAATTGCTCGATCCGCTCGAAGGTCCTTCCCGCGCGCGTTGCCCGGTGCTCGGCCTCACGTAGACGGAAGTGCAGCCTTCGTCCGACGCGCGTGAGGGAGCCATGGAACCCCCCGACTCGAGACCGTCCCCTTGGGCGACAGAGGTCCACGGAGGCCCGGGCTTCGTGCTCGGCACGTTCGAGTGCCCTCCGGAGGCCCCGGCGTGGAACGAGGAGAACTGGGTCGGCGCGCACCCGCACGTGGTCTTCCCCCGCACGGCGGTCCTCATAGAGCGGCGCGGCGCCGAGTTCGTCTGCGATCCCAACACCGTGGTCTTCTACGACGCGAACGAGACGTTCTCGCGCCGGCTCATAGACCCGAGCGGCGACCGGTGCTTCTACGCCGAGCTCTCCGAGGAGCTCGTCGAGGAGATGTTGCCGGGTTCCGCGGGAGCAGGCCGGAAGCTCCCCGGGGTCACCGCCCCCGTCGACGCGCGGGTGTACGCGCTCCAGTGGCGGACGATCCGTGCGTTCGAGAGGGACGCGACGGCCGAGTGGGCGACGGCGCTGGACGAAGCGATCCTCTCGGTGTTGGGCTCGATCATCGCGGCGTCCGCTTCCGACGCCCCCGGGAACGACGCCGGGCATCGCCGCATCATCGAGAGCACCAAACGCGTGATCAGCGAGACCCTGGACCAACAGCTGTCCCTCGCGAAGATCGCGGCGTTGGTCCACGTGTCTCCGTACCACCTCACCCGTCTGTTCCGCCGGTACACCGGGATGCCGCTCCACCGGTACCGGATGCAGCTCCGGCTACGCGGAGCTCTCGAGAGGTTGGAGGGGGGGCGCGTACCGCTGAGAGAGATCGCCGGCTCGTCCGGTTTCGCCAGTCACAGCCACTTCACCGCGCGGTTCCGCGAGCTGTTCGGCTTCACCCCCCTGCAGTGGCGCGACGAACGGCTGGACCCCTGCACGCTCCTTGCTCTGGCCTCGGGGCCCGCCGGCTAGCCGTTCAGCGAGCGAGGCGGCGGCTGCCGGGGTCCGTCACGGGCTCGCCGCGGGCGCAGAGCGGGCAGTCTTCGGGGGCCCACGACGTCGCCGGGACCTTCAGCAGGGCCTTCAGGGGCACGGTCAGGTCCGGCGGGTCCTCGGGCTCGCTGCGGTCGATCAAAGCCCCGACCCCGACGACGGTCCCGCCGCCGGCCCGAACCAGGTCGACGACCTCGCGGGCCGAGCCCCCCGTCGTGACGACGTCCTCGACGACGAGCACGCGCTCGTGCGGCGCGACCTCGAAGCCGCGCCGGAACGCCATCGCGCCCTCGGCCCTCTCCGAGAAGATCATCCGCGCCCCGCCGGCGAGCGCCGTCGTGAAGCCGAGGACGACCGCCCCCACCGCGGGACACGCGACGAGGTCGAACCCGCCCGGGTACAACTCGGCGATCGACTCGCCGAAGCGCTGCGCGAGCCTCGGGTGCTCGAGCACCCTGAACTTCTGGACGAACAGGTCGGAGTGACGTCCGGACGAGAGCACGAAGTGGCCGTGGAGCACGGCCCCCTTCTGCTCGAGCACCTGCATCATCTCGACCGGGTTCACGAGCCGATCTGCTCCCGGAGCCGGCGGGCCGCGCCGGCGGGGTCGGGGGCCGCGGTGATCGGCCGGCCGACGACGATCACGTCGGCCCCGGCGGCGAGCGCTTCGGTCGCGGACAGCGTCCTCTTCTGGTCGCCGTGGGACTCGCCCTCGGCGCGGATGCCGGGGACGACGAGGAACGGTCCCCCGTCGACCCGCGCGCCGAACTCGGAGCGGAGCATCGCGACCTCCATCGGCGAGCACACGAGCCCGTCGGCGCCGGCCGCGAGCGCGAGGCCCGCGAGGCGAAGGACCGAGTCGCGTACCGAGCCCTTCATCCCGACGGAGTCGAGCGAGGCGTCGTCCAGGCTCGTCAGCACGGTCACCGCGAGGACCGTGAGCGAGTGCCCGGCCGCCTCGACCGCCGCGGCGATCATCGCCGGGCCGCCGGAAGCGTGGACGGTCGTGTACATCGCGCCGGTCGCGGTCGCCGCCCGGACCGCGCCGCCGACCTGCGCGGGGATGTCGTGGAACTTGAGGTCGAGGAACACGGGGTGGCGCGAGGTCAGGTCGCGCACGAGGGCCGGGCCCCCGGTCGTGTACGCGGTGAGACCGATCTTGAAGATCCCGACGTGGTCCGAAGTCGCGTCTGCGATCTCGCGCACCCTCGCGGGATCGTCGAAGTCCAGCGCGACGCAGATGGGGTTGGCGCGCAGCGTGGCCGTCATCCCTCGAGCTTCACCGCGCCCACGAGGTCGGCCACGGTCGCGATGCCGTGGCGGACCATGTACTCGCCGATCCCTCGCGCGACGTCGAGCGACGCCCGCGGGTTGACGAAGTTCCCCGTCCCGACCGCGACGGCGGAGGCGCCGGCGAGGATCATCTCGAGCGCGTCGGTGGCGGTCGTGACGCCGCCCTGCCCGATGATCGGGATGTGCGGCCAGGCGCGGTGCACGTCGTGGATCGCACGCACCGCGATCGGCCGGATGGCGGGCCCCGAGAGTCCGCCGACGACGCCGGCCAGCTTCGGCCGCTTCGTCTCGACGTCGATCGCCATCCCGAACACGGTGTTGACGAGCGAGAGCCCGTCGGCGCCGGAGTCGATCGCGGCCTCCGCTATGGCCGGAAGCGACGTCACGTTCGGGGAGAGCTTCGGGAACACGGGAATCCGCTTGAGAGCGTTCTTCACGCCGGAAACGACCGCGGCCGTCGACTCGGTCGAGTGGGCGAACATGTTGTTGCGGTCCTCGAGGTTCGGGCACGAGATGTTGATCTCGACTGCCGCGATCCCGCGGCCCCCGGTCCGGAGCTTGTCGGCGACGCGCACGAACTCCTCGACGGTGTTGCCGGCGATCGACGCGACGACCGTGGCCTTGCGCTTGAGCAGCCACGGCAGGTCCTCGGAGACGAAGTGGTCGACACCCTTGTTCTGGATGCCGATGGCGTTGAGCATCCCCGACGGCGTCTCGCACATGCGCGGCGTGGGCTTGCCCCTCCACGGCACGAGCGTCATCGACTTCACGATGATCCCGCCCGGCGCGGCGAGGTCGATGAACGCCGCCGCCTCGCGTCCCGCGCCGAACGTCCCGGACGCGACGAGGACGGGGTTCGAGAACTCGGCGCCCGCGAGCTTGACCGAGAGGTCGGGCCGGATCTTCCTCGCCTCCGCCATCAGTTGCCCGGCGGTGCGTGCTCGTCTTCGGCGCCGAGCGCGGCGGTGCCGCGCGAGGGCGCCCCGGCGGGGGTCAGCTCCGACTGGTCGGCCGCGACCGCGTCCGCGCTCCCGTTCCACACGACCGACGCGCCGTTGAACACCGGGCCTTCCGTGCAGGACCGGGCGTAGTAGACGCCGTCCTCTTCGGCCTCCTGGCCCTTCGTCGTCTTGCGTGCGGGGCGGCGCAGCGGCATCACGCACGTCATGCAGACGCCGTAGCCGCAGCCCATCAGCTCTTCGACCGCGACCTGCACCGGCACCTTGTTCTCGACGCAGATGCGCGACACCGCCGCGAGCATCGGGTGGGGGCCGCAGGAGTACACGACCTCGGTCTCGCACTTCTCCATGGTCTCGGCCAGGATGTCGGTGACCCTCCCGCGGTCGCCGGAGGAACCGTCCTCGGTCGTCGTCCGGCACACGCTCGCGAGCCGGCGCGCCTCGATCGCGTTCAGCAGCAGGCCGGTGCTCCGGGCGCCGAGGATGACGTCGACGCGGTGGCCTTCGTTGCGAAGCTCGTCGGCGAGGAAGAACAGCGGCGTCGCGCCGATCCCTCCGCCCACCAACAGGCAATGGGCCCGCCGCTTCGGCATGGCGAAGCCGCGTCCGAGCGGGCCGACGAGGTCTACGGTCGAGTGGCCGCGAAGGCTCGACAGGTACTCGGTGCCCGGTCCCCTTACGTCGAAGACGATCTCGATCGTCGACGCCCAGCCGCCGCGCTTGTGCACGCGGTAGACGGAGAACGGCCGCCTGAGGATGTGATCGCGGTGCTCTCCGCAGCGGACGTTGACGAACTGGCCCGGGCGCACCTTCTCGCCGACGTCGGGGGCCACGATCGTCAACGAGTGGTAGGCCTCGCCGTACTTCTTGTGCGACAAGACCTCGCCGGTCGACGCCGCCATCGTGCGGGAGGACATCTATGCAGTCACCTCGCGGTCCACGTCCGCAAGGTACTCCTGGAGCGAGCGAGCGCCGACCTGGCCCGTCACCAGCGCCTCGATCCCCTGCACCGCGGCCGCGATGCCCGACATCGTCGTGATGCACGGCACGCCGGCCTGGATCGCGGCGGTCCTGATGTAGTAGCCGTCGGAGCGCGCCCCCCGGCCGAACGGCGTGTTGAACACGACGTCGATCTCGCCGGCGGCGATCCGGTCGGCGACGTTCTTGCCCGCCTCCTGGGACGAGACCTTCTCGACGATCCCGACCTCGACCCCGGCCCTTCTGAGCACCTCGGCCGTCCCTCGCGTCGCGAGGAGCTGGAAGCCGAGGTCCGCAAGACGCTTCGCCGGGAAGATCACCGAGCGCTTGTCCCGGTTCGCGACCGAGACGAAGACCGCGCCCTTCGTCGGGAGCCTCAGGCCCGCGCCGACCTCGGCCTTCGCGAACGCGAGGCCGAACGTCGCGTCGATGCCCATGACCTCGCCGGTCGAGCGCATCTCGGGGCCGAGCAAGGTGTCGACGCCGCGGAAGCGGTCGAAGGGCATGACGGCCTCTTTCACCGCGACGTGCGGGAGGCCCTCGTGACCGATCTTCTTGGCGGGGACCATCCCTTCGGCGCGCAGCTGCGCCAGCGTGGCGCCGGCCATGACGCGCGACGCGACCTTCGCCAGCGGGACGCCTGTCGCCTTCGAGACGAACGGGACCGTCCGCGACGCGCGCGGGTTCGCCTCGATGACGAACACCTGCTCGTCCTTGACGGCGAACTGCATGTTGATCAGACCCCGGACGCCGAGGCTCCGGGCGATCGCCTCCGTGTGCGCGACGACCTGTTCGACCTGGTCCCGGCCGAGCGTGAACGGGGGCAGGGCGCACGCCGAGTCGCCGGAGTGGATCCCTGCCTCCTCGATGTGCTCCATCACGCCGCCGACGTAGAGCTCGCGCCCGTCGAAGACCGCGTCGCAGTCGACCTCGACGGCGCCTTCGAGGAAGCGGTCGACTAGAACCGGGTGACGGGGCGAGACCTCCGCCGCCGTCGACATGTAACGCTCGAGCGACGACTCCTCGTAGACGATCTCCATGGCGCGGCCCCCGAGCACGTAGCTCGGCCGCACGAGGACCGGGTACCCGATCGAAGCGGCCACGGCGCGGGCCTCCGCCACCGAGCGCGCGATCCCGTTCGCCGGATGCGGGAGCGCGAGGTCGGCGAGCAGGTCGCCGAAGCGCTCGCGGTCCTCGGCCCGGTCGATCGCGTCGAAGGGCGTCCCCCAGATCGGGACTCCGGCGGCGGCGAGGGGGCCGGCGAGCTTGAGCGGCGTCTGTCCCCCGAGCTGGACGACGACGCCCGCCGGGCGCTCGCGTTCGACGACGTTCATGACGTCTTCGAACGTCAGCGGCTCGAAGTAGAGGCGATCCGAGGTGTCGTAGTCGGTCGAGACCGTCTCGGGGTTGCAGTTCAGCATGATGGTCTCGTAGCCGGCGTCGGACAGCGCGAATGCCGCGTGCACGCAGCAGTAGTCGAACTCGATCCCTTGGCCGATGCGGTTCGGGCCGGAGCCGAGGATCAGGACCTTCGGTCGCGTCGACGGCGCGACCTCGTCCTCTTCTTCGTAGGTCGAGTAGTAGTACGGCGTGTGAGCCTCGAACTCGGCGGCGCACGTGTCGACGGTCTTGTAGGTCGGGACGACGCCGAGCTCGATCCTGCGACGCCGTATCTCGGGCTCGGTCGTGCGCAGGATCCGCGCGAGCTGGAGGTCGGAGAAGCCCATGCGCTTCGCGTCGCGCAGGCGGTCCGCGTCGAGAGCGTCGGGCGAGAGCGACGCGAGCTCACGGCGAGCGGCGGCGAGGCGTCCGATCTGGTGGACGAACCACGGGTCGATGCGCGACAGCTTCACCACCTCGTCTTCGTCCATGCCCTGGTAGAGCGCCTGCTCGACGAGCCGCAGGCGGTCCTCCGTGGGCTGTCCGAGGCGTTCGCGCAGCTCCGGCATCGGGGCCTCGCGGCCCCCGTCGGCGCCGAGCCCGTGCAGGTCGACCTCTAGCGACCGGAAGCCCTTCTGGAGGGCTTCGACGAACGTGCGCCCGATCGCCATGACCTCGCCGACGGACTTCATCTTCGTGCCGAGCGTGCGGTCCGCGGCCGGGAACTTCTCGAAGGCCCAGCGCGGGATCTTCGCCACGACGTAGTCGATCGAGGGCTCGAAGGACGCCGGGGTCTTCTTCGTGATGTCGTTGGGGATCTCGTCGAGCGTGTAGCCGACGGCGAGCTTCGCCGCGATCTTCGCGATGGGGAACCCGGTCGCCTTCGACGCGAGGGCGGACGAGCGCGACACGCGCGGGTTCATCTCGATCACGACGCGGCGGCCGTCGGCGGGGTTCACGGCGAACTGGACGTTCGACCCCCCGGTCTCGACGCCGATAGCGCGCATGACCGCGGCGGCGTCGTCGCGCATGGCCTGGTACTCGACGTCGGTCAAGGTCATCGCCGGCGCGACCGTGATCGAGTCGCCGGTGTGCACGCCCATGGGGTCGAGGTTCTCGATCGAGCAGATCACCACGACGTTGTCGTTGCCGTCGCGCATGACCTCGAGCTCGTACTCCTTCCAGCCGTAGACGGACTCCTCGATGAGGAGCTCGCCGATCGGTGAGAGCCGGAGACCCTCGGCCGCTACGAAGCGCAGCTCGTCCTCGTCCGAGACGAATCCCCCGCCGGCGCCGCCGAGCGTGAACGAGGGCCGGACGACGAGCGGGTAGCCGACGGTTTCGGCTGCGGCGACGGCTTCGTCGATCGAGTACGCGAACGTCGACTTCGGGACCTCCAGCCCCGCGGCGATCATCGTCTCCTTGAAGAGCCTGCGGTCCTCGGCCCGGCGGATGGACTCGGGCCGCGCTCCGATGAGCTCGACGCCGTGCGCCTCCAGGACCCCGGACTCGTGGAGCTCTAACGCGAGGTTCAGCGCGGTCTGGCCGCCCAGCGTCGGCAGGCATGCGTCGGGCTTCTCGCGAGCGACGATCGAGGCGACGTGAGCGGCCGTGAGCGGCTCGACGTAGGTCCCGTCGGCGAACTCGGGGTCGGTCATGATCGTCGCCGGGTTGCTGTTCACGAGCACGACCTCGTAGCCCTCCTGGCGCAGGACCTTGCACGCCTGGGCGCCGGAGTAGTCGAACTCGGAGGCCTGGCCGATGACGATCGGGCCGGAGCCGATGAGGAGGATCTTGCGGATGTCAGTGCGCTTCGGCATCAGGCGCCCACGTTCTCGTCGAAGGAAACGATCTCTATGCGGTTCCCGGCGGGGTCACGCGTGTAGCAGCGGTGCCGGCCCGGGATCGACCTGGCCTGCTCGAGGTGGCACCCGGAGCCGCGCAGCCGGTCGACCGCCGCGTCGAAGTCGGTGACGACGAGAGCGAAGTGCGCGCTCTTGTGCGGGTTGTGCTCGTCGACCGACACGTGCACCTCGTGGTCGCCCGCGCGGAACCACGCGCCCACCGGCCGCGTCCCTTCGGGCTTGCCGAGCTCCGGCAGCTCGAGGCAGCTCCGGTACCACTCGCAGGTCTCGTCCAGGAGCTCCTCGGGCGCCGTCACCTCGACGTGGTCGAGACCGACGACGTCGAAAGCGGCCACTTAGCGGTTCGCCCCGGCTGCGGCCGCGCGGCGCTTCTCGCGCGACTTCTTGCGACGCTGGCGGTCCTTCTTCCAGCGGGCTCTCTTCCTGTCACCTCGCCCCATGGCTACTCCTTTCTAGACAAGCGCCGGCCGGTCGGCCGGCTCGAACGATTCCATCAGGTCACGGAACGCCCCGAACAGATACCGCGAGTCGTGGGGGCCGGGGCCGGACTCCGGGTGGTACTGGACGCTGAAGGCGACGCCCGGAACCTCGAGGCCCTCGACCGACCCGTCGTTGAGGTTCTCGTGTGTCAGGTGCCCGCCCGTGCGGGCGATCGATCCGGGCGACACCGCGAAGCCGTGGTTCTGGCACGTGATCTCGATGCGGTCTCGGCCCACTCTCTTCACGGGATGGTTGCTGCCGCGGTGGCCGAACGGGAGCTTGAACGTCTCGGCCCCGAGTGCCAGGCCGAGGATCTGGTGGCCGAGGCAGATGCCGAACAGAGGGACGCGTCCGACGAGCCCGCGGGCCGCGTCGATCCCGTAGGTGACGGCGGCGGGGTCGCCGGGCCCGTTCGACAGGAACACACCGTCGAAGCCCCCGTCGAGGACTTCGCCCGCGGAGGTCGCGGCGGGAACCACGGTGATGTCACACCCCGCCGTCACGAGGAGGTCGAGGATGTTGTGCTTGATCCCGAAGTCGTATGCGGCGATGCGGTAGCGGCGCCCGGCGGGGCTCATCAAGCCGACGGTCGTGGCCGCTGCCTCGGCCCCGGCGACGAACTGGGAGCCGCGGCGCTCCTCGACCTTCTCGCGCGTCCACTCGTAGGCGCCGTTCGTAGTGACCTCGACGACGAGGTCGGCACCTTCCATCGACGGCGAGGAACGGGCTATGTCGACGAGCTCGCTAGCGTCGGTGACCACGGTCGAGAGCGCGCTTCGCATCGCTCCGCGCGTCCTCAAGTGACGCGTGAGCTTGCGCGTGTCGATGCCGGTGATCCCGGGGATCCCGTGTCCGACGAGGTACTCGTGCAGGCTCGCCTCCGCGCGCCACGACGAGACCGACGAGCTGAGGTCCCGTACGGCGAAGCCTCGCACCCAGGGCCGCGCCGACTGGTCGTCGAACGAGTTCACGCCGGTGTTGCCGATCTGCGGCGACGTCATCGTCACGATCTGCCCGCAGTAGGACGGGTCGGTGAGGACCTCCTGGTAGCCGGTCATCCCGGTGTTGAAGCAGGCCTCTCCGGTGACGGTCGCCTCCGCGCCGAACGCGTCGCCGCGGAAGACCGTGCCGTCCTCGAGCGCGAGCAGAGCCCTCATGCCCTCACCCCTTCGAGGAGGGCACCGTCGCGGACGGTCTGTCTGCCGCGGAAGAACGTGTGGACGACCTTGCCGGTGAGCTCGCGGCCCCCGAACGGCGTGTTGCGGCTGAACGACTGGAACCGTTCCGGCTCGACCGTCCAGCGCGCCTTCGGGTCGAACAGGACGAGGTTCGCAGGCCGTCCCTCGGCGATCGCGCCCTGGCCGTCCATCTGGAGGATGCGCGCGGGAGTCGTGCTCAGCAGCTCGATCGCCCGGCTCAGCGAGAGGTGGCCGGGCTCGACGAGCTGCGTGATCGTCAATCCCAGCGCGGTCTCGAGGCCGAGCATCCCCGGCGGGGCGTAGGCGAACTCCTGGTCCTTCTCCTCCCTCGCGTGCGGCGCGTGGTCGGTGGCGATCGCGTCGATCGTCCCGTCGGCCAGGCCCTCGACGATCGCGCGGCGGTCGTCGTCCTCGCGCAGCGGGGGGTTGACCTTCATCAGTGGGTCGTAGCCCTCGAGCGCCTCGTCGGTGAGCGTGAAGTGGTGCGGCGTCGCCTCCGCGGTCACGCGCACGCCGTCTTCCTTCGCGCGGCGGACGATCTCGACGGTCCCGCGAGTCGAGACGTGCAGGAGGTGGAGCCTGCAGCCGGTCAGCTTCGCGAGCGCGACGTCGCGCGCCGCCATCAGCTCCTCGGCTGCGGCCGGGATGCCGCGCAGACCGAGTGCCATCGAGCGCGAGCCCTCGTGCATCTGGCCTCCGGCGGCGAGGGCCGCGTCCTCGCAGTGTTCGGCGTACACCGCGTCGAACGTCACGAGGTACTCCATGACCCGCCGGGCGAACAGCGAGTCCTGGACGCCGTGCCCGTCGTCGGTGAACAGGCGCACCTTCGCGAGCGAGCGCGCCATCTCGCCGAGGTCGGCCATCTTGCGTCCTTCGAGCGACTTGCTGAGAGCCCCGGCGGGCGTGACCTCGACGAGCCCGGCTTCGCGGCCCAGCGACCACACCTGTTCGACGACCGAGGCCGAGTCCGCCACCGGGTCGGTGTTCGGCATCGCGCACACGGCGGTGAAGCCGCCGGCCGCGGCCCCCGCGCTCGCGGTCGCGACGGTCTCTTCGTCCTCGCGGCCCGGCTCGCGCAGGTGCGTGTGCATGTCGACGAAGCCGGGGGCGACGACCATGTTCGTCGCGTCGACCACCTCGGAAGCGTCGAGCCCGTTGCCGATCGCGGTGACGACGCCGTCCTCGACCTTGACGTCGGCGATCTCGTCGCGCCCGCTCGCCGGGTCGATCACGCGGCCCCCGCGGATGACGAAGTCGCTCATGCCGCCACCTCCTCGTCCTGGCCGCCGAGCATCAGGTACAGCAGGCTCATCCGGACCGCGAGACCGTTCGAGACCTGGTCGAGGATGATCGAGCGCGGCGACTCCGACACGTCGGCGGCGATCTCGACGCCGCGGTTCATCGGGCCCGGGTGCATCACGAGCGCCTCGGGCTTCATCTTCGCCATGCGTCTGGAGTCGAGGCCCCAGAGGGCCGCGTACTCGCGGTTGCTCGGGAAGAGCTGCTCGGACTGGCGCTCCTGCTGGACCCGCAGCAGATAGCAGACGTCGACGTCGGCGATCACCTGGTCGAGGTCGTAGCAGACGCTCGCGCCCCACGCAGCGTGCTCCGGCGGCACGAGGGTCGGGGGGCCGACGAGGACGACGTCCGCTCCCATCGTCACGAGCCCCTTCACGTTCGAGCGCGCGACCCGTGAGTGGATGATGTCGCCGACGATCGCGACCTTGAGCCCGTCGAGGTCCTTGAAGCGCTCCCGGATCGAGTAGAGGTCGAGCAGGGCCTGCGTCGGGTGCTCGTGGGCGCCGTCGCCTGCGTTCAGCACGCTCGCCTTCACCCAGCGGCTGAGCTGGTGCGGGGCCCCCGACGAGCCGTGGCGCACCACGATCGCGTCGACGCCCATCGCCTCGATCGTCCATGCGGTGTCCTTGAAGGACTCACCCTTGGCGACCGAGGACTTCGAGTCGGCGGAGAAGTTGATCACGTCCGCGCTGAGCCGCTTCGCCGCGAGCTCGAACGAGATCCGCGTGCGCGTCGACGCTTCGTAGAAGAGGTTGCAGACCGTCCGGCCCCGCAGCGTCGGGAGCTTCTTTATCGGGCGGTCGGTGACCTGGCGGAGCGACTCCGCGGTGTCGAGGATGCGCGTGATGTCGTCCGCGCTCAGCTGGTCCATCGAGAGCAGGTGCTTGATCATGCGGAGGCCCTCCGGTTGCCGTCGTGCCCGATCAGTACGGCGTCCTCGCCGTCTATCTCTTGCAGGTGCACCTTCACGACCTCGTCTGCGGCGGTCGGGAGGTTCTTGCCGACGTGGTCCGCCCGGATCGGGAACTCACGGTGCCCGCGGTCGACCAGGACCGCGAGGCGGATCGCGCGGGGACGGCCGAGGTCGAGGATCGCGTCGAACGCCGCCCGGATCGTGCGTCCGGTGTAGAGCACGTCGTCGACGAGCACGACCACGCGGCCGTCGACGTCGGCCGGGACGGTGGTGGCTTCGAGGCTGCGGGGGCTCTTGAGCGCGACGTCGTCGCGGTAGAGCGTGACGTCGAGCGCGCCCGAGGGGAGGTCGACGCCCTCGAAGGAGGCGATGGCGGAGGCTATGCGCTCGGCGAGGGGGGCGCCCCGGGTCCGGATCCCGACGATCACGAGGTCGTCGGTGCCCCGGTTGCGCTCGACGATCTCGTGGGCGATCCGGGTCACGGCCCGCCTGACCTCGTCGGGCTCCATGACGGTCGCCTTGACCTCGAGGCCCGGGGCCGCTGCGGGGGCCTCGGCTCGCTCGGGCATCAAAAAACGCCTCCGGTCGCGGAGGCGTGCAGGGTCGGACAGGGCAAGGCTGGCTCCTTTCCGGCCTCACGGGGCCGGGTTAAAGGACGGATTGCGGGGCTAAGGTACACGACCGCACCGGGGGCCTTCAACGACCCCGGCGGTCCCGAGGGCAATCACCCTTCCCTAGGAGATTGGTCTATTTACCACGTGGAAATAGGCGAATAGTATGCTCGGCCAGATGAACCCGCTCGCCGCCGATCCGCGTGTCTCCGAGGAGTTCGCGTCCCCGGACGTCCATTTCGCCGAGCTCGCCGAGGCTCCCCCGCAGGAAATCCTGCGCTGGGCCTTCGGGACCATCGGCCGCGTCGCCGTCGCCACCTCGTTCCAATCCTCCGGCCTCGTGATCCTCCACATGACCCGGGCCCTCGGGCTCCGCCCGCCCGTCCTCTTCATCGACACCGGCTTCCACTTCCCCGAGACGATCGCCTTCCGCCGCCGGATAGCGGACGAGTGGGACCTCGACGTCGTCGACGTCCGCGGCGAGCACGGGTCGGCGGAGGGGCAGGCCGCGATCTACGGCCCGGCCCTGTACGAGCGCGACCCCGAGAAGTGCTGCTTCATCAACAAGGTCGCTCCCCTGCAGATGGCGCTGGAGGGCTTCGACGGATGGATCTCCGGCATCCGCCGGGACCAGTCGCCGCTGCGCGCCGAGACGCCGACGATGGAGGCGCAGATGCTCCAGAGCGGCAAGGAGGTCTTAAAGATCCACCCGCTCGCGCACTGGAGCCGCGACGACGTCGCTGCCTACGTCACCGAGCACGCGATCCCGACGCACCCGCTGCTCGAGCAGGGCTACCGATCGATCGGGTGCGCGCCGTGCACGCGGGCGATCAGGCCGGACGAGGACGAGCGGGCCGGGCGCTGGTCGGGCATGACGAAGACGGAGTGCGGGATCCACCTGTTCGGCAAGAAGAACGAGCCGGCGCAGAGCGAGGCGGAACAGTGAGCCAGGCAGCGCGGCCGCCCCGGCGCCCTGTCGGCGAGGGCCAGTGGGGCCTCGGCTACTCGACCCCGCTCAACAAGCCCGAGCAGACGAAGCGCGACGACGACGGGCTCAACGTCCGCAAGCGGATCGAGGAGGTCTACTCGAAGAAGGGGTTTCGCTCGATCTGGCCGGACGACCTCCGCAGCCGGTTCCGGTGGTGGGGGCTCTACACGCAGCGGACTCAGGGAGTGCCCGGGGGCCGGACGGCGGCGGTCGAGCCGCACGAGCTCGAGGCCGAGTTCTTCATGCTGCGCGTGCGCATCGCCGGCGGACTGCTGACGAGCGAGCAGCTGCGGACGATCGCGTGGGTGTCCGAACGCTTCGGCCGCGACGTCGCCGACGTCACCGATCGTCAGAACGTCCAGCTCCACTGGATCCGCATCGAGGACGTCCCGCGCATCTTCGAAGCGATCGAGTCGGTCGGGCTGACGACGTGCGAGGCATGCGGCGATACCCCGCGCAACATGATCGGGTGCCCGCTCGCCGGCGTCGACCGCGACGAGATCATCGACCCCACGCCGGCACTGCTCGAGCTCTCGCGCCGCTTCGTCGGCGACCCTGCGTTCTCGAACCTGCCGCGCAAGTACAAGACCTCGATGACCGGGTGCGTGCAGCAGTGCGCGCAGCACGAGATCAACGACGTCTCGTTCCTCGGGACGCGCGCGCCGGACGGGCGAGCGGGTTACGACGTATGGGTCGGTGGCGGGCTCGGGCCGAACCCGAAGTTCGCCCGGCGGCTCGGCGTCTTCGTCACTCCCGAAGAGGTCGCCGACGTCTGGGTGGGCATCACGTCGGTGTTCCGTGACTACGGCTACCGGCGGGCGCGCAACCGCGCCCGGCTCAAGTTCCTGATGGCCGACTGGGGGCCGGAACGGTTCCGCGAGGTGCTGCAGGAGAAATACCTCGGGCGCGAGCTCGAGGACGGTGACGCTCCCCCGCCGTCGGCTTCGTCCCAGCGGGACCACCTCGGCGTGCACGAGCAGAAGGACGGCCTCCACTACGCCGGCTTCGCGCCGCGGGCGGGCCGGATCTTCGGCCACCAGCTGCGGCACGTCGCGGACATCGCCGACCGTTACGGCTCCGGACGGATCAGGACGACGACGCACCAGAAGATGGTCGTCCTCGACATCCCCTCGGACCGTGTCGAGGAAGCGGTCGCGGAGCTCGAGGACCACGACCTCCAGGTGCGGCCGAGCGTCTTTCGGGCCGGGACGATGGCGTGCACGGGGATCGAGTTCTGCAAGCTCGCGATCGTCGAGACCAAGCAGCGCGCGGACTGGCTGTACCGCGAGCTCGAAGAGCGCCTGCCCGGGTTCGAGCAGCACATCCG
>DASQDO010000112.1:0-1912 GCA_035634135.1 Actinomycetota bacterium | reverse complement strand
ATCCGGCGAGCCGCGTGGTCGACTCGCAGTCCCAGAGGCTTTCGTAGGCGAGTGTCGACGCGAACTCGCGGGAGAGCATTTCGAGTGCGAGAGCGCACCGACCGCGCAGGTAGGAGTAGACAGCGCGCTCGTAGGCGTCTTCGAGAGGCTCGATGCTGCTCGCGTCCCCGATGCGCGCTAGCCCGTCGGCGACGTCGCACAGGAGGTAGACGTCCTCTTCGTGCGAGGCAGTTACGAGCGTGTGCTGGAGCAGTGAGAGGTCAGGAGCCGCACCCAGGCGCGCTACGAGCACGAGCCCCGCCGTGCGCAGGTCGCCTGTTGCGCTGGCCCACTGCCTGCCCCGCTCGAGCGCGCCGTTCGTCGGAAGGGACGTCGCCGCTCGATACGCCGCACGGGACAGGCGCTCCGGCTCTCCGCTGCGGAGAAGCTCCTCGCACACGTCGAGGATCCCGTCGTCGCCGAGATCACCGAGCGCAACCAACGCCGCGGCCCTTGCTCCTTCGTCACCCGTAGCGATGGTGCGGAGCAGGGTCGTGCGTGACTCGGCCCGCGAATGGTCGCGAAGCGCCGACGCGAACTTCACGTAGAGCCGCGGCTCCCGCGCCGCGCGCTCCAGCAGCTCCTCCGTCGACAGTCCGGGGAACTCCCGACGCCGCGCCGCGTCGGGAGCGATGCGTGCGGCCGCGACGACGGGATCGGCGGTCAGCTCGGACTCGTCCCCACGCCGCCTCGCGATCGCGCGAAGGTCGTCGAGCGCGGCCGGCGGCTCCACGTTCGCCCACCGGGACAGCGCGCTCTCCCACGCCGCGCCTTCCTCCAGATAGCGCCGCAGGATCGCAAGCGCGCGCTCGTCGCCGTGAAGGCCCAGCGCCTCGAGCGTGTCGAGAGGCAGCGTCGGCCCCTGCGGATCGCGCAGCAGATGTTCCTCGATGGGGTCCAACGCCACGCCGAGCTTCTCGATCAGCCGGGCGTAGTACAGGCCCCGTTCCTCGACCTGCGGATCCCAGCGCGGGTCCTCGATCACGCACCGCACAACGAGTGACGCGGAACCGGGGTCCGAGACGGCGTCGAGGAAGCCCAGGCCGCGGCCGCGTTGAAGCCGCCCCTCCAGTGAATCGGATGCCGCCCACCGGCCGCCCATGGCGGGACTCTAGAGGCGCGAGATGCACGCCGAGGCAGGCCCCGGCTCCTAGCATGGCCGCATGAAGACTCTCCGGGGCCGGATCGCGCTCGCAGCGGCCGGGCTCGTCGCGCTCCTCGGCTACGCCGTCGTCGTCGACCTCGGTATGCACGCGGGCCGCGTCCACCGGGGTGTCGAGGTCGCCGGGTTCGACGTCGGCGGCCTCACCGAGATCGAGGCGTTCGAAGCCCTGGAGGAGCGCCGGGAGCTTCTCGGGGAGACGCCGGTCGTCTTCATCTCTCCGGGGTTCGACTGCCGCGTGCTCCCGGCGGATCCGGACGGCGAAGACGACCCGGCGGCCCCCGACCTCGGCTGGAGCCCGCAGCCGTTCAACACCGCGCTGGACGCGATGGAGATCGGGCGCGGCGGGATCGTCGAGGGTTTGCGCGAGCGCGTCGACGCGTGGCTCGGCGGCTACCGCATCGGGTGGGCCGGGACGGTCGACCCGGCGAAGGTGGACGAGTTCCTCGACTATTGCGAGCGCAACGCGCAGGTCGTGAACGCGACGGTCGACCGGCCGAAGCTGCGCTTCAGGATCAGGCGGGCGATCGTCACGTACCCGCGCTCGCCGCTCGACTTCAAGGTCCCGCTCGAGCGGGACTAGCCGCCGGGGCTCTCGGACGGGGCCGGCTCCTCCGACGGAGCGGGCTCCTCGCTCGGCTCCGGTGTCGGCTCCGGCTCCTCGGTCGGGTCCGGCGTCCACAGGGGCTCGGCGTTCTCTTCTTCCCTCGG
>DASQDO010000111.1:0-1938 GCA_035634135.1 Actinomycetota bacterium | reverse complement strand
GCTGAAGGGCCCTCTCGACCTCGACCTCGACGCGGCCCGGCTCGCCAAGACGTACGCGGACGCCGGCGCGAGCGCGATCTCGGTCCTCACCGAGCCGGACGGGTTCAAGGGCTCGCTGGAGGACATGGAGGCGGCGCTCGGAGCGGGCGTCCCCGTCCTGCGCAAGGACTTCGTCGTCGACCCGTGGCAGGTGATGGAGTCGCGCGCCGCCGGCGCCGACGCGATCCTGCTGATCGTCCGCGTCGTCGGAGACGGCCTCGGCCCCCTGCTGTCCGCCGCGCGGTCGCTGGGGATGGACGCGCTCGTCGAGGTCCATCACGAGCACGAGCTCGACGACGCGCTCGCCGCCGGTGCGACTCTGATCGGCGTCAACCACCGCGACCTGACGACGTTCGAGGTCGATCCCGAGCGGACGGCGAAGCTCGCGCCCCGGATGCCCGCCGAGTGCACGGTCGTCGCGCTGTCGGGCGTGTCGACGAGGGCCGAGGTCGAGCAGCTCGAAGCGGCCGGCGCAGCCGCGGTCCTGATAGGGGAGTCGCTCGTCACGGCGGCGGACCCGGGGGCGAAGATCCGGGAGCTCCTCAGCCGATGAAGACGAGCGGGCGCTTTGGCGAGTTCGGGGGGCAGTACGTGCCCGAGGCCCTCATGCCCGCGCTCGACGAGCTCGAACGAGCCTGGGAGGCGGCGCGCGAGGACGAGACGTTCCGCGACCAGCTCCATTCCCTGCTGGGCTCGATCGTCGGGCGTCCCACCCCCCTCTACGAGGCCGAACGGTTCTCCGAGCGCGCGGGCAGGCGTGTATTGCTCAAGCGCGAGGACCTCGCGCACACCGGCGCTCACAAGATCAACAACACGATCGGCCAGGTCCTGCTCGCGTCCCGGATGGGCAAGACCAGGATCATTGCGGAGACGGGGGCCGGGCAGCACGGCGTCGCGACCGCGACCGCGGCCGCGTACTTCGGCCTTCCCTGCACCGTCTACATGGGCGCGACCGACGTCGCGCGGCAGAACCTCAACGTCGTGCGGATGGAGATGCTCGGCGCGACCGTCGTGCCGGTCGAGGCGGGCTCGGCGACGCTCAAGGACGCGATCAACGAGGCACTGCGCGACTGGGTGACGAACGTCGAGGACACGCACTACGTGATCGGGTCCGTCGTGGGACCGCACCCTTATCCCGAGCTCGTCGCGTCGCTCCAGTCGGTGATCGGCGAGGAGGCGCGCCGCGACGCTCTCGCTCTCACCGGTGAGCTCCCGGCCGAGGTCGTCGCGTGCGTCGGCGGAGGCTCGAACGCGATCGGGCTCTTCCGCGGCTTCTACCGCGACGAGGGCGTCGCGCTGACGGGCGTCGAGGCCGCGGGGGAGGGGCTCGACCGCCGCCACGGCGCGTCGATCACCCGCGGTGCCCCCGGCGTCCTGCACGGAGCGCGCAGCATGGTCCTCCAGGACGACCAGGGACTCATAACCGAGCCGCACTCGATCTCCGCGGGGCTCGACTACCCCGGCGTCGGGCCCGAGCACGCGTGGCTCGCGGCGAGCGGCCGGGCGCGCTACGAGGCCGTCACCGACGAAGAGGCGCTGGCCGCGTTCCGGGCGCTCGCGGAGACCGAGGGGATCCTCCCGGCCCTCGAGCCGTCGCACGCGCTGGCGTACGTGCTGCGCTCCGACGGCGAGGGGACGGTGCTGGTCGGACTGTCCGGTCGCGGCGACAAGGACGTAGCCACGATCGCATCCGTGCGGTGACGGCTCTGCGGGAACACCACGACGCGCTCGTCCGCGGAGGCCGCAAGCTCCTCGTCCCGTACGTGATGGCGGGAGTGCCGGACAGGGAGTCGTTCGCCGACGCGGTGGCCGCGGTGGCGGGTCCCGCCGACGCGGTCGAGCTCGGCCTCCCGTTCTCCGATCCGTTGATGGACGGCCCGGTCATCGCCGAGGCGGGAC
>DASQDO010000110.1:0-2429 GCA_035634135.1 Actinomycetota bacterium | reverse complement strand
CCTCGTGCGGCGGAGCCTCGCCCAGGGGCGGCCCTTCGTCGTCGAGCGCGAGCGCGCCGCGGGGGCCGAGCCGGAGGTGCAGAGTCCCGATCTGCCGGGCCAGTGCCACGACGACGACGGTCAGGGCGACGAGCAACACCCACATCACGACGTAGCTGACGGCCCACCAACCTTCCACGTAGCCAGGCTATCGCCCGCGCACGGGCCCCCGGGGATGCCGGGGGCCGCGTCGAGCAGCCCCAGGAGGGCAGACTTGCGGTGACACGCTCGTAGGATCGGGCGGGTGCTCGTCGTCCCGACTCTTCTCGCCGCCGCCTTCGTGTGGGCTGCCGTCGCCAAGCTCGGCAGGTTCTCGGCCTGGCGAGGCGCGCTGGCGGGATACCGCCTGCCGGACGGGATCGCGGGCCCGGCCGGGATCCTGGTCCCGGCCGCCGAGCTCGCGGCCGCGTTCCTCCTTGCGCTCGGGGGCGACGCCACCCGGGCCGGCGCCGCTCTGACAGTTGCGCTGCTGGCCGCGTTCTCGCTCGCCGTCCTGCGGGCGAGGCGGCTGCGCGGTGACCGGCTCCCGTGCGGATGCTTCGGAGGGAGCGGGAGCCGCGACTACCGCCTGATGCTCGTCCGCAACGCGTTCCTCGGCGCAGTGGCCGGCGCCGTCTTGCTCGTGCCGGCGGTGGCGCGCTACGAGCTCGAGGCCCCGGCGTCGTCGCAGGTGGTCCCTGCCGTCCTCGCCGCGGCCGGCGTCGCCCTGATCGGCTGGCTCGCGGTGTCCGTAGGAAGGACCGGCCGGTGAGGGCGCGCGTCCTGGCTCGCGTCGCCCTCGCGTTCGTCGTCGCGGCCACGGCCGTTCCGTTCGTCGCGTCGGCGGACCACACGGGCGTGACCGACCGCAACGACACGAAGGGCCCGTTCGACGTACGGAGGGTGAAGGTCGCCGGGACCCGGACCCCCCGCTACGACGTCGTCACGTTCCCGCGCTGGACGACCGCTCAGACGTGGGATCGGAGCTACGGCCTCGTGTACTTCGACACGTTCGGCGGCGCGGCCCCCGACTACTACGTGATGGTGCGGTCCGACGGCTACCGGATGCGGGCCCGCCTCTGGCGTGACAAGGCGAGAAAGAAGGACCGGCCGCTCGCGTTCGTGAAGGCGTGGCGGCCGGGCAAGCGGAGCTTCGCCATCCGCGCCCCGCTACGGAAGATGAGGTTCCCCGAGGCCCGGCTCGTTTACCACTGGTGGGTGCTCACGCTGCACACCGGGACGAGTTGCAAGAGGGTCTGCTTCGACCGTGCTCCCGACTCCGGTGTGGTGACCGAACCGGCGCCGGGGGCCGGGCAACAGAGCCCGACCCCCACGCCTTCGGTCAGTGTTCCGACGCCCAGTCCGAGCGTCAGCTTCTAGCTAGAGCGTCGCGGCCCAGCCGATGTTCTCCTTGCGGAGGTCGGGGTCGTCGTGGGTCGTGAGGCCGTTCGTGCTCGTCTGGCCGTAGCCCATGTTGATGAGCGCCTGGCGGATCGAGTACACGCCCGAGGCCGTCGTCGCCCGGCCGTTGCGCGAGATGTACAGGGCGGCGAGACCGGCCGCGTGCGGCGACGCCTGGCTCGTGCCGTGCGTCGACGCGTAGCCGCCCGGGTACGTCGAGACGATCGCGGTGCCCGGCAGCATCATGTCGATCTTGCCGCCGCTCGACGTCACGGGGCTGTTCGCGTTGTTCTTGGCGAAGTTCGAGAAGCAGGCGAACGAGTCGTCGCGGTTCTCGGTGCAGCTGGCGGGAGCGCCGTAGCTGTAGCTGGCGGCGGTGAGGCCGCCCGGGCGCCCGTCGAAGTCCGCGAGGGCAGAGATCGTCCCGACCTCGGGGAAGGACGCGGGGATCGTGTCGTCCGAGGTGCCGAACGTGTTGTCGGTCCCGTAGATGTCGCGCTTCTCGTTGCCGGCGGCGACGTAGTAGACGACGCCGCGCGAGACGGAGTTCGCGATCGCGGTCCGGTACGCCGACGACCAGCCCTGGCCGCCGAGGCTCATGTTCGCGACCTCGATCGTCGCCGAGCGGGCGGTGACCCAGTCGATGCCGGCGATGATCCACGAGAGGTAACCGCTGCCGCGCGAGTCGAGGACCTTGACGGCGTGCAGGCGAGCGCCCGGTGCGACGCCGACGACGCCGATCGTGTTGTCGATCGCTGCGGCGATACCGGCGACGTGGGTGCCGTGGCCGTTGTTGTCGTCACCCGCGCCGGTCGTGCACGTGCGGTTGCTCGGCCCACCCTGCGCGCACCCGGTGTTCGCGACGACGTTGAGGTCCGGGTGGTCGAGGTCGATCCCGCTGTCGAGGATCGCGATGTCGACGTCGATGCGCTCGTCGATCCCGTTGATCCGGGCCGTCGGGCTGAGCTCGCCGTCGATCCGGTTGACGCCCGTGGGCAGGGTCTGCGCCG
>DASQDO010000109.1:0-3361 GCA_035634135.1 Actinomycetota bacterium | reverse complement strand
TCGCGGCCCTCGAGCCGGGCCGGGTCGATCTCCCTAAGCTGCATCGGCGGCGATCCGGCGCACCCACCCGGCGACTTTCTCTACCTCTGCGTTCGTGAGCTGATGCCCGCCGGGCTCGAGCGACAGCTCCACTTCGGCACCGCCTGCCTTCAGGATCTCTGCGAGCTCGTGCGTCTGTTCGAGCGGGATCATCGGGTCCTGCTCGCCGCCGGTGATCAGCACCCGGGTGCCCGCCACGGCGGGCATGTCGTCCGGGCGGAACGGGACCATCGCGTGGAGAAGCGCCGCGGCGGGCACGAGGCCGGGCCGCGACAGCAGCAGGCTCGCGCCGATGTTCGCCCCGTTCGAGTAGCCGAGGAGGATCGTCCGCGTGAGGTCGATCTCGTAGTGCGCGGCGGCCCGCTCGACGAAGCCCGCGAGGTCCTCGGTCCGCGTCTTCAGGTCCTCGAGGTCGAACACGCCCATAGCGAGTCGGCGGAAGAACCGGGGCATCCCGTTCTCCAGGACCTGGCCGCGGGGGCTGAGCAGCGCGGCCCCCGGCGCGACCGCCCGTCCGAGCGGGATCAGGTCGTTCTCGTCGGCCCCGGTGCCGTGCAGGAGGAGCAAAGTCGCGCCGGTGGTGCCGGGCTCGAAGCGATGGACGAAGCCGAGGTCGGGGGTCATCCGTCCATGCTCGCGCATCCGCCCTGTGGCTCTGCCCGCGGCCTCGATACTGGGAAGGTGCCCCCTCTTGACCTGAGACCCGGCGAGCTCGCGGACGAGATCGTGTCCCTCCGGCACTGGGAGGAGGGCGACGTCCCCGCACTCGTCCGGGCCCTGCAGGACGGCGACGTCGCACGCTGGGTCCTCCAGATCCCGTGGCCGTACACCGACCACCACGCCCGGTCCTTCGTCCGCATGGCCGCCCGGGATCGCGCCACCGGCAAGGCCGCGCATCTCGCCGTCGTCGCGGGCGCCGGCGTCGCAGGATCGGTCGCGCTCACCTCGATCGACTGGGACAACCGCTCCGCGGAGCTCGGCTACTGGACCGCAACGGAGCGCGGCCACCTCCGTACGAGCACCGGCCGCCGGGACTCGCTGCTGTTCGGCCTCCTCGCCGACGACGGCTAGGGCCCGGTCCGCTCCGAGTCCATGAACGGGTACCGGTAGTCGGTCGCCGGGACGAACGTCTCCTTGATCGAGCGCGGGCTCACCCACCGGATCAGGTTCCACATCGAGCCGGCCTTGTCGTTCGTCCCCGAACGCCGGGCGCCGCCGAACGGCTGCTGGCCCACGACCGCGCCCGTCGGCTTGTCGTTGACGTAGAAGTTGCCGGCCGCGAACCGCAGCCTCTGCTTCGCCTCCACGATCGCGCTCTCCTCGCGCGCGAACACCGACCCGGTCAGTGCGTAGGGAGTCGCGGAGTCGACGAGGTCCAGCGTCTGGTCCCACTCGCCCTCCGGGTAGACGTAGACGGTGACGATCGGCCCGAAGAGCTCCTCGCGCAACAGCCGCGTCCCGGGATCGGTCGTCCGCACCACCGTCGGTCGCACGAAGTATCCGGTGGACGCGTCGGCGTCGCCGCCTGCGACGACCTCGAGGTCGCTGCTGGAGCGAGCCTCCTGGAGCGCGCCGTCGTGCTTCTGGAAGGCGCGGTCGTCGATCACGGCCCCCATGAAGTTGCCGAAGTCCGTGACGTCGCCCATCGGGATCGCCGGGACCTCGTCGGCCAGCCGCTCGCGCAGCCCCTCCCACAGGTTCGAAGCGACGTACACGCGCGAGACCGCCGAGCACTTCTGCCCCTGGTACTCGAACCCGCCGCGCACGATCGCCGTCGCGAGCGCGTCGACCGACGCCGACGGGTGGGCGACGATGAAGTCCTTGCCGCCGGTCTCACCGACGATGCGCGGGTAGTTCCGGTAGCGCTCGACGTTCTCGCCGACCTTCCTCCACATCCAGTTGAACGTCGGGGTCGAGCCGGTGAAGTGGATGCCGGCGAGCTCCTCGTGCGACAGCGCGGCCTCGCCGATCTCGGGGCCGGGGCCGTGGACCACGTTGACGACCCCCGGCGGGAGCCCCGCGGCTTCGAGGAGCTTCATCGTGTAGTGAGCGGAGTGCGCCTGCGTGAGAGACGGCTTCCACACGACGGTGTTGCCCATGAGCGCGGGGGCGGTCGGCAGGTTCGCCGCGATCGACGTGAAGTTGAACGGCGTCACCGCGAACACGAAGCCCTCGAGCGGCCGGTAGTCGGACTGGTTCCACATCCCCGGCGGCGACAGCGGCTGCTCGGCGTAGATGCGCGCCGCGAACTCGACGTTGAAGCGCCAGAAGTCGATGAGTTCGCACGCCGCGTCGATCTCGGCCTGGTGGACGGTCTTCGACTGGCCGAGCATCGTCGACGCGTTGATCGTGTCGCGCCACGGGCCGGCGAGGAGGTCGGCGGCGCGCAGGAAGATCGCAGCGCGGTCCTCCCACGGCAACGCGGCCCAGTCGGCGTGAGCGCGCGTGGCTGCGTCGGCGGCCTGCGCGAAGTGCTCCGCCGTCGCCTGGTGCGCGTCGCCGTGGACGTGCTTGGTGTCGTGCGGCATCACGACCTCGTAGATGTCGCCGCTCGTGACGGGACGCCCGTCGATGACCATCGGGATGTCGACGCGCTCGTCGGCCATGGTGGCGAGCCGCTCGGTCAGGCTCCTCCGCTCGGACGAACCCGGGGCGTAGTCCTTCACGGGTTCGTTGCGCGGGGACGGGGGCCGGGGGATGCCGAACGTGGGGCTGATGCGAACCACCTCGCTTGTCTGGGGGTCCCACTTGCGGTCTGAAGAGCTTCGAGCGTAGCCCCTGGACACGGGGGGCGGCTCTGTCCTACTATCGTTGTAGTAGCTACTACTGATGTAGTAGGGCGCCTCCAGCGACGCAGGCGGCCGCGAGCGAAGGGGGTGCGCGATGCGGTGGCAGCGCAACGTGGTGGCAGTGGTGGTGGCGGGCCTCGCTCTGGGGGCATGCGGCGGGAGCGACGACGACGCGGGGATCGACGTCGAGCAGATAGCGGCCCCCGCGGCCGAGCCGGCGTTCGAGACCTCGCCCTCGGTGGCGAAGACCGGCCGGGTCGAGATGGAGGTCGCGCGCTCCGAGGTCGCCGAGGCCGCCCAGGCCGTGGTCGACCTCGCGACCTCGCCCAAGGTCGGCGGCTTCCTGACGTCGTCGGTCGTCGATCTCGAGGACGAGTACGGCGCCGCCGCGATCCTCGTCCACGTCCCGGCGGAGCGATTCGAGCAGGCCGTGACGGGGCTGGGCGCCAGCGGCGAGGTCACCCGCCAGGAGATGGCCGGCGAGAGCCTGCCGGACCCGGCGTCGACGGCGAGCTCCGCCGAGCGCAAGGAGG
>DASQDO010000108.1:0-3589 GCA_035634135.1 Actinomycetota bacterium | reverse complement strand
CTACTTCTCGACGCACCTGTGCTTCTCGGACTACGAGCTGTTCTTCCCGGCCATCGAGGGCATGCACGGTTGCCGTCAGTACGCGGTCGGGTTCGCGAACTACGACACGACCGACCTCGGCCTCTCCGACGACGCCCGGGTCGGGTACTCGATCATCAAGAGGTTCAGGGACCTGTCGTACGAGCCCGCGCTCGGCGTCGGCGTGATCGACATCCACACGGACTTCGTCGAGCCGCCCGAGCTCGTGCGCGACCGCATCCTCTACGCGGCCGAGGTCTTCGGCGACCCGGCCCGCGTGCACGTCACGCCGGACTGCGGGCTCAGGACGCGGTCGTGGGAGGTCGCGTACCGCAAGTGCGAGAGCATGGTCGCGGGGACCGAGATGGCGAAGAAGGAGCTCGGGTCTAGCTAGGCCCCCGCCGCCCCGAACCGCTCCTCCCACGACTTCACGTCGGTGTCCTCGATCTTCTTGAACGCGACCGGCGGGACCGAGTAGGGCGCGCCGGGGGCGAGCCGGGTCAGCTCGGCTGCGACGTCGTCAGAGGGCCAGCGCGGCTCCTCGCCCGGAGAGACGCTGTCGAGGATCCGCGCGGCGGACTCGGGGACGATCGGCGCGCTCAGCAGCGCGAACAGCCGCACGAGGTTCGCGGCGGTCCGCATGATCACCGCGCCCGCGTCGCGGTCGGCCTTGACGACCTTCCACGGCTCCGACTGCTCCCAGTACGCGTTGCCGGTCGACCAGATCGCGCGCAGCTCCGCCGTCGCCTTGCGGAACTCCTTGCCGTGCATCAGCGCGGTGTAGGCGCCGACCTTCTCCGACAGCGTCCGCGCCAGCTCGGCCTCGGCGTCCCCGGCCTCGCCGCCGTCGGGCAACGCGTCGCCGAAGTGCTTGTTCGTGAAGGTCAGGCAGCGGTTGACGAAGTTGCCGAGCGTGTCGGCGAGGTCCTTGTTGACGGTGCCGGCGAAGCCCTCCCACGTGAAGCTCGAGTCCGACGTCTCCGGCGCGTTCGCCATCAGGAAGTAACGCCAGTAGTCCGCGGGCAACAGGTCGATGGCCTGGTCGGTGAAGATGCCGACGCCCCGGCTCGTCGAGAACTTCCCGCCGTAGTACGTGAGCCAGTTGAAGGCCTTGACGTAGGTGACGAGCTTCCACGGCTCGCGCGACCCGATGATCGTCGCCGGGAACGACACGGTGTGGAATGGGACGTTGTCCTTGCCCATGAACTGCGAGTAGGTGACGTCGTCCGCCTCCCACCACCACGACTTCCAGTCCCGCGCAGACGGGTCGAGGTCGGCCCACTCCTTCGTGGCGCCGAGGTACTCGATCGGCGCGTCGAACCACACGTAGAAGACCTTGTCCTCGAAGCCCTCTCGGTGGACGGGGACGCCCCATTCGAGGTCCCGGGTGATGCACCGGTCGCGCAGGCCCTCGTCCAGCCACTTGTAGGCGATCGACTTGACCAGCGGGGGCCAGTCCTCGTGCCGGTCGATCCACGCTCGGATCTCGTCGGCGAGGACGGCCTGGCGCAGGAAGAGGTGCCGGGTCTCGCGGATCTCGATGCGCGTGCTCCCGCTGACCGCCGAGCGCGGGTCGATCAGATCCGTCGGGTCGAGCAGCCGCGTGCAGTTCTCGCACTGGTCGCCGCGGGCCGCCTCGTAGCCGCAGTGGGGGCAGGTCCCGATCACGTAGCGGTCCGGCAGGAACCGGCCGTCGTCGACCGAGTAGACCTGCTTCATCGGGCGCTCCTCGATGAAGCCGTGGCGCTCGAGCTCGGCGGCGAAGTGCTGCGTCAGCTCGTGGTTCTGCTGCGACGAGCTCCGGCCGAAGTGGTCCCACGACAGCAGGAAGCGCTCGTAGACGTCCTTCTGGATCGCGTGCTGCTGCCGGCAGTATTCCTCGACGGGGAGCCCCTGCTCGATCGCGGCGAGCTCTGCGGGCGTCCCGTGCTCGTCCGTGGCGCAGATGAACAGGACCTCCTCGCCGGTGAGCCGGAGGAAGCGCGCGTAGACGTCGGCGGGCAGCATCGACCCGACGAGGTTGCCGAGGTGCTTGACGCCGTTGATGTAGGGGAGCGCGCTCGTTATGAGGTGTCGTGCCACGGGGGCGACCCTACAAGGGCGCAGGCGCCGCGGAGGTAGCATCCGCGCACCGACAACGAATGAGAGAGGACCCATACATGAAGTCGCTTCTCAAGGACGTGGCGCTCGCGGACGAGGGCCGGTCGAAGGTCGCCTACGCCGGCCGGCGGATGCCGGTGCTCACGGCGATCCGCGAGGAGTTCGCCGCCAGCCAACCGTTCAAGGGCCGGCGGATCTCGGCCTGCCTCCACGTGACGACGGAGACCGCGAACGTGGTCAGGGCCCTGATCGAGGGCGGCGCGGAGATGGCCGTGTGCGCCTCGAACCCCTTGTCCACCAAGGACGACGTCGCCGCGGCGATCCACGTCGACTTCGGCGCCGAGGTCTACGCGATCAACGGGTGCGATCGCGACACCTTCTACAAGCAGATCGAAGGCGTGCTCGCGTTCGAGCCGGACATCATCATCGACGACGGTGCCGACCTCACGAGCACGATCCACCGAGAGCGGCCGGAGCTGCTCGAGAAGATCGTCGCCGGCACCGAGGTGACGAGCACCGGTGTGCTGCGCATGCGCAACATGCACCGGGACGGTCGGCTGAAGTACCCCGTGGTGGCGATCAACGACGCGAAGACGAAGCACCTCTTCGACAACCGCTACGGGACCGGCCAGAACACGATCGACGGGATCATGCGCGGCGCGCACACGCTGTTGGCGGGATCGGTGCTCGTCGTCTCCGGCTACGGCTGGTGCGGCCGCGGGATCGCGATGCGCGCCGACGGCATGGGGGCCCGCGTGATCGTCGTCGAGATCGACCCGATCAAGGCGCTCGAGGCGGTGATGGACGGCTACCAGGTCATGCCGCTCGCAGACGCCGCGCCGCGCGGCGACCTCTTCGTGACGGCGACGGGGAACCGCGACGTCATCCGCTACGAGCACATGGAGAAGATGAAGCCGGGCGCGATCATCTGCAACTCGGGCCACTTCGACGTCGAGATCGACATGGAGACGCTCGAGAAGAACGCCGTGTCGAAGGAGTCGATCCGCGAGCACGCGGTCCAGTACGAGCTGCCGACCGGGACGTCGGTCGTCGTGCTCGCCGAGGGCCGGCTCGTCGGACAGGCCGCCGCGGAAGCGCACCCCGCCGAGGTGATGGACATGACGTTCTCGAGCCAGGCGCTGGCGATGGCGTGGCTGGCCGAGAATGCGGACACGCTGCCCCTGGGGGTACACACGGTCCCGGCCGACATCGACGACCGGGTGTCACGGCTCAAGCTCGAGTCGTTCGGCGTGACGCTGGACGAGCTGACCGACGCCCAGCAGGAGTACCTGGACGCGTGGGAGGTCGGGACCTAGCCCGCGAGGGCCGCTTCGGTCGGTCGTCGTCGAACTATCTAGCGAATCTTTACGAACAACCCGGCGAACCGAAAATCTTGCAGAGGGTACGGCGTCGCCACCCATGCGCCGAGCCCTCGGCGGCCGTCGAGCGTCGGCATCTGTCCCATATCGTT
>DASQDO010000107.1:0-5181 GCA_035634135.1 Actinomycetota bacterium | reverse complement strand
GCCCCGCGGAGGACACCGTGATCGAGCCGCAGAAATTCGTCGACGAGATCGTCACGGTCGGCGCGTCCTGTCCCGCGATCGACGGGTTCGACCCATGGGCGAACGAGGGCGCGGGCGCGGCCTCCGGCGCCGGCGAGATGGCCGTCTACTCGGCACGGGAGACGGAGATCGACGTGGTCGCGCCGGTCGCAGGCATCTGGGCGCCGAAGTACGTCACGCCGGCGGCGGGTAACCAGGACACGACCGAACCTCGCCCGGGCGCGTCCGACCCCGAGGCGACCGCGAACAACCGCCTCTGGTACGGGGTGTTCGGCGGCACCTCGGCGGCAGCGCCCTGCATCTCGGGAGTGGTCGCGCTGATGCTGGAGGTCGACCCGACGCTGACGCCGGCCGAGATCGACTCGATCCTGAAGAAGACGGCGCGCGACGGGGGCCCGGCGGGCTGGGACAGCGCCTGGGGCTGGGGCGAGGTAGACGCGTTCCAGGCGGCGAAGAGGGCCCTGCACGGCCGGTAGACGCGTTCCGGGCAGCGAACGGGCCCTGCGCGGCCGGTATACGCGACGCTTCGCGCGCACTTCGCGGCGGCGTGCGGAGCGATCGTTTGCTTGCCCACCTACCGCTTGTCGGGCTCGTAGTCCCTTCGAGGCATTTTGCCGACTACTTCGCTCTTTTCGTCTGTCGCCCGGGCCGCGGCTCACATATAAGGGACCTCTAGCGACGAATATCCGAGTGGGGGTTCTTGGTGTCCAAGGAGAACAGGTCAGTCCGCGCGCGGGCATTTCTGGCCGTGACGACCGCAGTTGCAATGCTGCTCGTGCCGGTCCAACCCGGGATGGCGCAGCCGGAGCAGGGCGAGGGCGGCGTTCCCGAGAGCGCGGGGCCGCCCGCGAAGCTGCCCCCCGGGCCGACGGAGTCGGCGCGTCATTCGGAAGAGGGTCGCCCGCCGGAGCCCCAGGGCGAGGCGCACGGAGGGAAGCCTGCCGCACCGTTGGGGGCCCAGAGCGGCCCGGACGCGTCCGTGCGTGGGCTCTCCGAAGCGGCCGAGCTGCGCGGCCCGAGTGCCCGCTTCTTCGAGGACGAAGGGCACGAGCCGCACGTCGTCCAGCTCTACACCGACCCGATCAACTACAGGGACGAGAACGGCGAGTGGCAACCCATCGACAGCAGCGTGGTCGCCACCGAAGGCGGCTACACGAACGCGGCGAACTCGTTCGACCTCTTCTTCCCCGGGACGCTCACTCCTGCGAATCCCGTCGTGCTGGACTTCCCCGAGGGGTCGCTCTCGTTCGCGCTGATCGGGGGACAGCCTGCCGAAGCCGTTGCGTCCACGCACTCGGTGACCTACGAGGGCGCGCACCCTCACGTGGACGTGGCCTTCGACGTTGCAGCCGACGGGGTCAAGGAACGCACCATCCTCAGGACGAGCGAGGCGCCGGAGGTGCTCCGATACTTGATCCAGACGAAAGGCGTGACCCTCTCGGAGGGGGCGGCCGGCTCCATCGCGATCGCACGCGGGGGCACCACGTTCGGCCACATCCCGCCGGCCTTCGCGTTCGACTCCGGCACCGACGGGGAAACCCGTGAGCCCGCGACGACCTTCGACGTCGCGATGAACCTCAGGAACCGGGGGCCCGGCGCGTACACCCTCGAGCTTCGGGTGGATTCCCGTTGGTTGAACGACCCCGAGCGCGTCTTCCCAGTGACGGTCGACCCGTCCGTGAGCACCCGGTGCAACAACTACCCCGAACCTTGTCCGGAGGATCACGGGGCTCCGTTGATCAAGGACACGTTCGTCCGGGACGGCCTCAACACCCGGCAGGACTCTGCGCCGTACCTCCACGTGGGCAGGACCGGCGGCGGGGACAACCGCGCGTTCATGACGTTCGACGTGCGACAGGAGATCCGAAAGATCGGCGACCTCATCTACGATGCCAAGTTCGACATCAATGTCGACGACAGCTGGTCGGCCGGCGCAGCGCCGTTGGAGCTCCGTAGGATCACCCAAGATTGGGACGCAGCCACGACGTGGGAGTACGCGCGTCCTGACGTGCACTCGAAGGTCTGGGCACAGGACGACGGCTGCTCGGCCATGGGTTGCAAGGACGGCTGGACCCAGTGGGATGTCTCCGACCTCATGCAGTACTGGATTGACACGAAGGTCTTGAGCAACCACGGGTGGGAGCTATCCGTGAGCTCGTCCTCGCCGCACGCGTGGAAGACCTACGTGTCCGGCGACTATGCGAACGCGGACCGGCGGCCGCACGTGAACGTCTGGGTGAATGCCATGCCCGGGACGAAGGAATTCGCCATGGACGACGCGGACTGGCCGAAGCTCGAGCTGGCGTGGGAAGCGATTCCAAACTCGACCGTCCTCGAGATCGACAGGCCCAAGCTCGAGATCAGAGACCTGATTGACAAGAACGGCGACAGGATCTTCGTCCGGTACCAGGTGTCGAAGAACCCCGCGGGGTCGTTCGGGAGCGGGATCGAGTACGACAGCGGCTGGATCGAGGAGAAGCATTCGCTGCGCGTCCCGTCGGGCTACCTCGCGGAGGGCACTCACTACTGGCGGGTCATGGCGGGCGACGCCTGTCCGGAGAAGTACAAGGACCCCGACGAACCGCCCCTCGGCAACGGTCTGTACATCTGCGACGACCTCGGCGCCGACAACACGCGTGCCGTCACGACGAACGAGCGTCCGATCTCCGAGGTCCGCTCCTTCACGATCAGGGACCACGGAAAGGGGCTGGGCAAGGACCCGCGCTGGGCGATGTGGAGCAAGCCGCTCGGCAACGGAATGCAGCTGTCGGTCAACCAGTCCAACGGGAACGCCGTGCTGGAGTACGCGATCGACTCCCTCGGAACCTCGGAAGCCCCGGTCAAGGTCGGCCTCACCCACAATACGCATCAGGCGATGCGAGTCCAGGCGAGCAAGGAGCAGGCCGTGGCCGGGCTCCCACCGGGATGGGAGATTGCGGCCGGGCCCGCTGCCGACCCGCAGCAGATGCCCGTGCGGATCAAACGCCTCTCTTACACGACGTTCACCGGGACCGTCACGTACGGCGTCGCGGTCGTCTACGAGTCCGGAAAGCGCGACGTGTTGATCGACACGGGCGACGGCGTGTTCTCGATGGCAGGTCCCTTGGCACCCACGGTGCGCTCGAACGGGACAGCCGGATGGACGATGACGACGTACTCGGGGGGCACCTACACGTTCTCGGCGGCCGGCGCCTTGACCAAGGCGCGGCCCTCGTCGTCGAGGCCGGGGATGCCGGGCTTCGACTACACGTACGTCGACGGGCGCATCCGTCACTTGGTAGATCCGGTGGGTCGCAAGTTGACGTTCAACTACGAGATCCCCGCCGGGGGCACGAAGTCGCTTCTGAAAGAGGTCGTCGCTTTCGACGACCAGACAGACCCGTCGAGCAAGCTCGTATGGACCATCGATTACGAGAACGAGAGGATCGTCTCGATCAAAGATCCCGAGAACGGGACCGTGAAGCTCGCGTACGACCCGAGCGAGCGCCTCTCGAAGATCTACGACGCCGTCCAGGCCGCCGCGACCGCGCCGCTTCCCACGGCCATCGAGTACGACACCACTGTGTTCGGGACCGACCGTGCCGCGGTGACGAAGGTCGCTCTCCCGAGCGTGGACGTCGTCCCACCGGAGGACCAGCGCAGCTCGAGCGACCCCTATGCCACGTCGCCGAGCACGCCGAGGTGGGAGTTCAGCTACACGAAGGCGACTTCGAACGCCAATTACTCGAAGGAGACGAAGACGACCGGCCCGCGCGGCGTCCTGACGAGCGATGTCGAGGACCACATGGTCGTCACGGACTTCAACGACATCGGTCTCCCGATCATGGAGCGCGGCCCGCGCATCGGGGGCGAGTTCGGTGGATGGCCCGTCACGGAGAAGGTGTGGGACTTCGAGACCGGAAACCTGGTCTGCCACCGGGGACCAGCGGCGAACAAGATCGCTTCGGTTGCGTGCGGGTCGTCCGACGGGCTGCAGACACAGTACGAGTACCAGAAGCGGGCGCCGTATCTCCTGACGAAGGTGACCTCAGCCTCGGACGAGCCAAACGGAGCACGTCTCGTGACGACGTATGGGTACGACGAGGGTTTCAGTGGCCTTCAGGCGCACTACTACAAGAACAACACGCTCACGGGCATCCCCGACGCAATCGGCACCGTCTCGACGGTCTCCGAGAACTGGGGCGAGGGCGGACCTTCGCAGATCGACAACGACAGCGACTTCTCGGTTCGGTTCTTCGGTGAGTGGAAGCCGCCGAACGCGACGCAAGCGAAGGACTACCAGTTCCGGGTTACGGGCGAGGACGAGGCCCGCTTGATCGTCGGCAAGGAGATCCTGGTCGACTGCATCTCAGTAGGAGTCCTCCGAAAGTGCCCTACCGGGACCCAGAACACCGTCACGGCCAAGACCGTAGGACCGGCTGCGGTCCCGATCGTCGTGGAGCTGCGCGCCGCCACCGGGCCCGCCCACGTCAAGCTCGAGTGGAAGCGCCCCGACGGCGTGTTCGAGATCGTGCCGAGCTCTGCCCTGAGCTCGGCTACCGACGCGAGGACCTCCGAGAAGGTCGGAACCGTCGCGGCTCCCGGCGCGTTCTCGACCCGGACGTACGAGTACGCGACGGGCGAGTCGAAGGTGCGCAGGCTCCCCACTCGCGTGGAGCTTACGGGGGGACCCGAGACTCCGCGGACTGTCGCCCAGAGCGCCTCGTACACCTACGACGACCACGGCCGGATCAAGACCGAGACCGATGCAACCGGGAGGGACGTCGTCCACTCGTACGACGTTCACGGTCCCTGCGAGCACACCACCACGGACCGGGTAGACCTCGTCACGACGAGGGTCTGCAACCTCGCTGGGGACGTCTTGTCCGAGACCGTCCACGTCGGAGGGGTGACGGTCAACGGCTCGACTGACGTCGAGCAGCGAACGACCACCACGACCTACACCTCGCTGGGCCGAGTGGACCGCATCGACTTCGCCGACGGCGGGTACGTCGACCACGACTACGACCTCGCCGGACGACTAGTCAAGAAGACGGTCCTCCAGTCCGCCGGCGGGATGATGCGTGAGACGGAGTACGTAAGGAACGCTCAGGGTTGGGTGACCGAAGAGCGGCTCCCGGATCCCGACGGCACGGGGCCGAT
>DASQDO010000106.1:0-1728 GCA_035634135.1 Actinomycetota bacterium | reverse complement strand
TGCTTATCAAGTCGTCCGGCGTGATCGTCATGAACTGCTACCCCCGCTGCGTTGGTCGAAGCGACGATTCAGTATATGTGGCGGGGTCTTCGGACCCCCGGCTGAAACGTCGCGATCTACGTGGCGGCCGCTAGGCCTCGGGCGCTTCGAACGGCTTGATCCCGACGTTCTCCGGGCCCCTGCCCTGGTACTCCTCGCGGACGGCGTTCACGACGGACTGCGACACGTCGCGGCACTGCTGCGAGGCGCCCCACGCCGTCATCGCGAAGTTGTGCGGCGACTCGAGCTCGTCCCACGGCACCGCGATCGAAGCCTCGAACTCCTGGTCGACGACCTCTTCCAGCGCGTCGAGCACGTCGGCCGGCGCCTCGGGGTCGTACCAGAAGATGATCTGCCCGTGCTCCATGTTGTGGACGAGCGCACCCGGGTCGACCGCCTCGTCGAAGAAGCCCGGCGACGCGGGGGGCTGTAGGTGGTTGCCGGAGGTCGGCGGGTTGGTCTGGTACTGCGGCGTGACGTCGACGTGCTCCTGCCCCTCGATGTCGTGCTCCTCGATCTCGGTGCATCCGGCCTCGCCACGGCCGACGCTGGGCACCGACCCGCCCTCGTCGCGGTTCTGGACCACGAGCGTGGCGACGAGCACGAGGACCGCGAGCGCGATCACGAGCGTCACGAGGTTGCGCTTGCGCGCGGCCTTCTGCTGCTCGCGGCGCCGCTCTTCCTCGGCGGCCCTCCGCTGCTGTTTTTCGAGAAGCTTCTTGCTGGTGGGGGTCTCGTCAGCCATCGCCGAGGGAGGCTATCAGGACCCGACGACAAAGTTGTGGGGGTCCACCGGGCCCCGGGCCCGCGGCGAGTACTCCGGCGACGGATAGCCGACGAGGACGAGCGCCTGCGGCTCGACGGAGCCCGGCAGGCCGAGGTGCTCCTTCACGACGTCGCGGCAGAACACGGGGGCCGAGATCCAGCAGGAGGCGATGCCCTCCTCGGCGAGAGCCACCATGTACACCTGGAGAGCGGCACCCGTCGCGTGGGCGAACAGGCTCCACTCGGCGAGCCGGCGCCGTTCGTCCGGATAGTCGTGCGCCCGCGACATGTCGGCGGAGCACACGGTCAGGAGCGGCGTCCCGGTCAGCATCCGGTGCGAGCGCGTGAGGATCGCCTCGACCTTCTCGGGAGGGTGGCCGTCGGCGGTGAGGTCGGCGCGCCACGCGGCCCCCATCGCGCGCGAGAACGCGTCCTTGGCACCGTCGTCGTCGAGCAGCGAGAACCTCCACGGAGCCGAGTGGTGCGGCGCGGGGGCCTGGACCGCGAGCGCGATCGCGCGTAGCACGGAGTCCCGCGGCACGGCACGGTCCTCGAACGCGCGGATGCTGCGCCGCGCGGCGACGGCGTCGGCGAGGTTCACCGGAACAGGTCCTCGGACGGGGGCCGGACTATCTGCGTCGCGGCTCCGCGCGCGCGGGTGACCCGCGCTCCTTTCACGACGGCCGCGCACACGCCCTCCGCCTTTCCCATCACCATCTCGGCGGCGCCCGCCAGCTCGTCGGCGATGCATATGCGCGTCGCGGTCATCGTCCGCCCCTGCTCGTCCGTCGTCCCGCGGTAGTCGACGAACGGGTCGATGCCGGCGACACCGATCGCGACGTCGGTCTGCCCGAGCCTCCAGGCGCGGCCGAACGTGTCGCTGACGACCACCGCGACGTCGACGCCGATCAGCGCGGCGACCCG
>DASQDO010000105.1:0-4194 GCA_035634135.1 Actinomycetota bacterium | reverse complement strand
AACCCCCGACCTCTGCGTCCCGAACGCAGCGCGCTGCCAAACTGCGCCACTTCCCGTTGATGCTGGCCGCTCGCCGAGGCGACCGGTCGTCGTGTCTTGAAGCATCCCACATCGCGGGTGGGGCTAGCGGCGTCGCTTCGGCGGCGGGGGCGGCGGCTCGACCGTCGTGAAGCGCCAAGCCTCGCGCGGCCCCGCGTTGCCGAGCACGTCCCTCACCGGGTCCACGACGACGCGGTAGGTCTTGCCCTTGTCGAGCCGGCCCGCCGGGTCGAGCTGCAGCAGGCGGGCCCCCGCCATCGTCGTGATGCCCGGGATGCGCCGGCGTCCGTACCAGAGGCGCACGGTGTCGGCGGCGACGCTGCCGGACGCGACGCGCTCGTCGAAGCGGATCAGGATCGTGACGCCGGGGTCGATCGCGGTGGCGTTGCGCGACGGGGTCACGCGCACGACGTGAGGCCCCTTCTTGTCCGCGATCCCGAAGGCGGGCCGCGACTCCTGGCCGATCCCGCCGTCTGCGCCGACCGCGGCGATCGCGTACCGGTACGACTGCTCGTGCTCGGTGAAGACGTCTCCGAACGTGGTCACGTCCGCGCCGACCTGCGCGAGGACCGTGTACGCGTGACCGCGCAGAGCGCGGTAGACGACGTAGCCGGCCGCGCCTTCGACGGCTCCCCAGGTCACGTCGATGCGCCCGTCTGCTCCGGGGGTTACTGCGGGTTGCAGCGGCCGGGGCGGGCCCGACACGACGAAGCGGCCCCATACGTAGCGGTGGTCGGAGTAGGGGGTCCCGAGCCTGACGCCGGCTTCAGCGCCCGCCCAGCCGGGGTGGTCCGAGTGCGCTTCGGCGACAGCCGCCCCGGCGGCGAAGAGGTAGTCGATGCGCGACCGCTTGAAGCGTGTGGTCTCGTCGCAGAGGACGCGCGCCTGGCGCTGCTCGTGTGTCCACTCGGTCGCCATCGACGTCCCGTGTCCGCGGTGCCATTGCCTGACCGCGTCGACGAACACGCGGCTCCCGTCCTGCGGCGCGGTCAGGATCTCGTACCAGGGGTTCGGCGTGCCCCGCTCCTCGGGGTCGCACTCGTAGGGGTCGAGGACCGCGCGCCGGTTGAAGTCGCCGCCGAAGATCACCGGAGCGGTCTCGCCGGCGACCTCCTCCTTGAACCTCTCCATGTTGCGGGGGACGCAGTTCGGCTGGCCGGTCGTGTCGTAGCGCTTCGCCATGTGCATGCCGGCGACGACGAACGGCGCGTTGGTGGCGACCTCGACGAAGCGGCCGATCGGGTAGTCGCGGGTCGCGCGGTTGTCGGTCGGCGTCTCCTCGGTGGTGCAGACGTCGTCCCACGTCGTCACCTCGCCCTGCGGAGTGACCGTGTCGGTGTTGACCACGAAGGCCGCGGCCGCGCCGGCGGGCTCGAGCGCCTCGTACCTGTAGGGGAAGCGCTGGCGCAGCAGCCGGACGAGGATCTCGAGGTTCGACGGCCGCACCTCCTGGACGATGATCACGTCGGGTGCGGTGACTGCGCCGCGGAAGCCGCCGTTGAAAGCCTCGGGACGGAAGCGCAGCGCCTTCGGCAGCTCGAACAGCGCGAGGAAGCGCGCGAGGCCGAGGATGCGGTTCTGCTTCGCGTTGACGGTCACGACCGTGACCTGGCCCGGGACCGACGCGTTCTGTGGCGGGGGCCGGGGGGCCGCGCGCGCGGTGAGCGGCGGCAACGCCGCGAGCAGCACGGCGACGAGGAGAAGACGAAGGGCACGCATCGAGCCGGAGACTAGATGCATCGGCTCGCCTAGCTCGGCTCCAGCGTCAGCAGCGTGACCTCCGGCGGGCAGTTGAAGCGCAGCGGGACGAACTTGCCCTGCGCGACGCCGGGGCTCACGTGCAGCCACGACGACCCCACTCTCGTCGGCCCCGCCGCGAGCGCGCACGGCAGGTCGCTGTTCGTAACCACCGCTCCGGCGAACGGCACGCGCACCTGGCCCCCGTGCGTGTGGCCGGCGAGCGCGAGGTCGTATCCGTGCAGCGCGTACTCCGAGACGACCTCGGGAGCGTGCATGACGCCGATCGCGAGCGCGTCACCCTGCTCCCTGCCGAGGTGTCTCGTGTCGTCGCGGCGGATGTAGGGGTCGTCGACGCCGCTGAGCCTGATCCGGCCGCCCGGTGTGTCCACGGTCTCCGACCTGTTCGTCAGCGCGACCCATCCGGTCTCCTTCAGCCCGGCCTCGAGCCGCGGCGTGTCGGCCGGCTTGGCTCTCACGACCTCGCGGTTGCCGCTGAAGTACTTGAAGAACCCCGGGAACGTCGAGTGGAAGTAGTCGTGGGAGCCGAGCACGTACCACTTGCCGTAGCGGGCCTGCAGGCCCGACAGCGCCTCGACGAGCGGGTCGATCCCCGTCGGGTCCTCGATGAGGTCGCCCGTGGCGACGACGACGTCGGGCGTGATCTCGAGGAGCTCCGGGAGCCTCGACAGCCACTGCGCCTTCAGGCGGTCGCGCTCCTGCATGTGCGTGTCGGAGACGTGCAGCACGGTCGTGCGCGGCGCCCCGGGCCGGACCGGGAGCCGGTGCTCCTGCAGGCGGAACGCACGGGCCTCGGCGAGGGCGTAGGCGGCGCCGGCGGCTCCCAGGGCCGCGCCGGACGCGAGCAGTCGTCCCCACGGCGGCACGGCGATCTCCCCCTCTCGAGCGGTCCGGGCTCCTGGCTATAGCGCGGTCGCAGCGAGGATACTGGCGGGATGAGGTTGTCCCTCCGGTGGAAGGTGTCGGCCGGGTTCCTGATCCTCCTGGGCCTGATCGGCATCCTGGCCTGGGTCACGATCGCCCAGTTCACGTCGCTGCGCTCGGTGCAACGGAAGGTCTTCAACGACGCCGTGCCGGGCCTCGTCGCCGTGGACGAGATCGTGCGCTCGTACACCGCGCAGTCGGCGTCGGTCGGGCTGTACCTGACCGCCGAGACCGGCGCGCTCGAGCAGTACCGGAGCGAAGTCGGCAACGCGGAGACCTGGGAGCAGAGGGCCGAACGGCTCTTCACCGACCCGGCCGAGCGCGTGCTCCTCGAGGACTTGACCGAGGCCGGCGACGAGTTCCAGGAGGTCGTCGACCGCGTGGTCGCGCTCGCGTCGGACGGGAAGCGGTCGCAGGCGATCCGCATCCTGCGCGACGAGGGCACGCCCGCGATCGCGAGCATCGGGTCGCTCGGCCGGCAGCTCGCGATCGAGCAGGACCGCGTGGTCGCCGTGACCGAGAACGAGGTCGACCAGCGTTCGAACCAGACGATCGTGATCCTCGTCGCCGTCTCGATCGGCGCGCTGCTCGCGGGCGTCGCGCTCGCGATCGCGCTCCCTCGCCGTCTCGCCTTCAACCTCGGGCAGCTCGTCGACGCGGCGCGCGCGATCGAGCGCGGCGACCTCAACCAAGAGCTCGACATCCGCTCCGGCGACGAGGTCGAGGAGCTCGCGCAACGATTCATCGAGATGCAGTCCGGCCTCGCGAAGCTCCAGCAGCTCGCCCTGCAGGACCGCGAGCTCGAGATCGCCGCGTCGATCCAGCAGAAGCTGCTCCAGCGGAAGCTGCCGGAGATCGACGGCGTGCGCGTCGTCCCCCTCCAACGGCAGGCGAACCGCGTCGGCGGCGACTGGTACGACGTGGACGCGGGCGGGCGCTGGCTCACGGTTGCGATCGGCGACGCGTCCGGCAAGGGGATCGCCGCGGCCCTCATGGCGACGGTCATGCTCTCGTCGCTGCGGGCGGAGCGCAGCCGCGGCGCCGGCCCCAAGCGCGTGATCGAGCAGGCGAACCTCGCGCTGCTCGAGGCGACCGAGACCGGGGCCTTCACGACCTGCGTCTACGCGACCGTCGACATCGTCACCGGCGAGGTGCGCTGGCTGAACATGGGCCACCCGGCCCCCTTCCTCCTGCACGCCCCCGACCCCGCTCGGGACGGCGACCCGCCCGGCTACTACGTCGAGGCAGAGGGGCCGCGCAACCGGCCGCTCGGGTGGGACGAGAACCCCGGACTGAACCAGACGACCGCCACGCTCGCCCCCGGCGACCGCCTGATCCTGTTCACCGACGGGTTCCTCGAGGCGAAGTCCCCCGACGGCGAGGTCTTCGGCGAGCACCGCCTGGAGGCGTCGCTCCTCGAGCTCGCCTCGCTGCCCTCCGACACCCTCGCCGGGCAGGTCGTGGAAGACGTGG
>DASQDO010000104.1:0-2173 GCA_035634135.1 Actinomycetota bacterium | reverse complement strand
ATCGTGACCCAGTACGTCCCCGGCTCGAGATCCGGGAGCGGGAACTCGACGTACACGTCGCCGTACCTGTGGTCGCGTGGCTCGATGCGCGCCTCGGCGACGCGCTGCGCGTCGACCGGCGCCGGGTTCGGCATCGAATCCAGCCCCGTGTACCGCGAGACGTAGGCGAAGTACGGGCCGTGCTCGAGGCGTCCCCTCGCCGACTTCAGCCACACGCCCGACGACGCGTGCACGACGTCGCCGGGGACGTAGAACTCCCGGTCGAAGTCCAGCAGCGCACCCCCGGCCCCCGCCGGGACGGCCGCCACGACGACGAGCAAGGCCCCCACGATCGCCGAACAGATCCTCCGCACCGCGCACCTCCCGCTCTCGACCGTCACGAAGACGGACTGCGCGCGGGGGCCGGAAGTTCTATCTAGGCGGGAGGCCCGCCGAGGCGGCCCTTCAGGGCTCTTGGTGCCGTTCGAGCCACGACGCGACCTCGGGCCACGTCGTCGTCCGGGCCGCCGGCCCCGCGATCATCGAGACGTGCCCGGCCGCCGCGTTCACGACCGTCACGTCGAGGCCGGGCTGGGTAGTGAGGGCGTGGCTGGATCCGCTCGGGGTGATGTGGTCGCGCTCCGGGATGATCGCCAGGATCGGCGCTCGCACGTCGGGGAGGCGCGCGACCTCGCCGGCGAGCTCGAGCGTCCCCGCCACGAGCGCGTTCGTCCGGAACAGGTCGACGAGGTCGAAGAACATCCGCCCGGGCAGTGCCCGGTGCTCCCAGACCCAGCGCGCGAGCGGGTCGTACGCCGCGCGGAACGAACGGTCGCGTCTGCCTTTCCACGCCCGAAGGGCCGTCCTGATCGCCTGCGGGCGCAGCACGTGGAAGCTCTCGCGCACCGCGGGGGCCGGGACCATGCCCTCGGCGTCGAGGAGGTAGACCGGCTTGAAGAAGCGGTGGGTCATGAGCGGATGGAGCCCGGCCGGAACGGTGAAGTCGACCGGCGCGGCGAGCAGCGCGATCGACCCGACGTGCGCGTGCGAGCGCGCCGCCGCGCGGGCGAGGCACAGCGTCCCACCGAAGCAGTAGCCGACGAGGTGGAGCCGGTCGCTACCGGCAAGCGTCAGCGCGATCTTCTCGGCCCTCATCAGCGTCTGCGTGTAGTCGGTGAGCCCTCGCGACGCGTCCGGCCACTCCGGGTCTCCCCAGTCGAGGAGGAAGACGTCGAACCCCTCGGCCGCCAGCGCGGCGACGAAGCTGCTCTCCGGCGTGAGGTCGAGGATCCACGGCTTCGAGACGACCGCGTGGACGACGAGCACGGGCTCGCGGTGCCGGACAGTCGTCCGGTAGCGGTACAGCGCGGCGCGGCCCTCCTCCCACACGACCTCGGCCGGCGTCGTCGCGACCGACACCCTCTTGGTCCGGAGGAGGACGTCGACGACGTGCGGCCACCCGGCGAACGTCAGGCCCGTGCGCAGCCACAGCGACCGGTACCACCGCCACCACCGCCGTACGAAGCCGGCGCGCAGCAGGCGTTCGTCGGTCTTACGCGTGGCGAGCAAGAGGTTGAGCCCGAGCAGCCACGCGGCACCGCCGAAGTAGGCGACGACGGCCAGGGCCGCGAGCCAGCGTGGGTCGAGGCCGGCGACGAAGTCGCTCACCGAGGCGCTAGGTGTGCGACGAAGCGACCAGGAGGCGGTTGACCGCGTCGAGGGTCGCGCGTGCGATCGCGTCGTGCTCGTCGAACGTGACGACGGCCGACCCGAGCAGGAGCTCGTCGGGGCGCTCGACGACGACCGCGGCGATGCGGCAGTCGCCCATCTCGACGAAGTCGGCGGAGCCGAGCTCGAGCGGGTCGGGCGACAGTCGCCGGACCGCGTCGAGTACTGCTTCCGCAACCGAGCGGTGCTCGAACCGGCGGCCCGCAGGCGAGTCGTCCTCGCCGATCAGCAGGTCGCCGTCGAGCTCGAGGATGACCTGCGCGGTGAACCTGTCGCCGGAACGCTTCGTCGACAGGCTCGACAGCTTCCGGCGCTTGGGACGGCCGTTGGGCGCGTCCGTCCCGGTGGCCTTCATGACCTCGACCGCGTGGACGTCGAGGTCCACGCCGAGGTGCGCCCAGACCATGCCGCGGATCTCGTTGACGACCTCCGCGGCGTCACGCTCCGGCACGACGAGGACCCGGAC
>DASQDO010000103.1:0-2022 GCA_035634135.1 Actinomycetota bacterium | reverse complement strand
GAATGCCGCAAACCGTGTCCAAGAACTCGCCCTCGACGAACGTCCTGCCCTCGACCTCCAGGCCCAGTGCCACGAAGAAGGCGGTCACGATATCGAGATCCGCGACCGTGATCCCGACGTGGTCGAAGCGTCGTACCTGTGGCATGAGCCGTCCTCCAAAGTTGCGCCCGACGCGAGACAGGGGGCCGAATAAGCCCCCTGACCTGCATTTCTACTCCGAGCGGGCGACCAGATTCGAACTGGCGACCCTCACCTTGGCAAGGTGATGCTCTACCACTGAGCCACGCCCGCAACCCCCTCATTATATGGCCTCGCCGGGGGCCCGGGCCGGGCTACTCGGCCCCCACGCGGTACACGAAGTCGTGACCCGTCGTTATCCAGAAGCCCTCGGGCCCGGCCGCTGCGGCTTGGACGAAGACCGTCCCCGGGACCTCCAGCGAGCGCACCGGCTCGCCCCGGCCCCCGGCGTACGCCTTGATCGATATCGCGTCGCCCTTCATCCCGGCCTGCGCCACCTACACGGTCCCGTCGTGCTGCGCGACATGCTCGGAGCCGTACTTCCCGACCACGACGGGCTCGCCGAGAGCCTCACCCGTCGCTCCGTCGAGAGTCCACAGCAGGATCTCCGAGGTGTCCCCGCTCGTCTGCAGGAGCCAGACCGTCTCGCCGTCGGTCACGAGCCCGACGACGTTCCAGCCGAGCTCGGCGACCTTCTCGATCTCGAACGTCTCCGGGTCGACACGAAGGACCGTGCCACTGACCGGCGTCACGAACACGGCGTCGTCGGTCGCGGCCACGTTGAAGCCGCTCGTCTCGTCCGGCCCCCCGAAGTGCCGGCCCATGTCGATCTCCTGCACGTCGCCGGTCGTCAGGTCGATCCGTGACAGCGTCGGGTCGCCCGCCACCCATGCGACGCCGTCGTGCGCCGCCATCGCCTGGCCGTACACGCCGGGCTTGTCGAGCAGGACCGGGCCGAGCACGACCTCGTCGGTTGCAGGGTCGATCGCCACGACCGCGTTCGTCTCCTTCTCGGAGACCTCGACGAATGCCCACAACATGCCCGCGGCCTCGTCGAAGTCCAGGGAGTGAACGAACCCACCGGGATCGATCTCGGCCCGAACCTCGCCCGTCGCCGCATCGACGCGGACGATCTCGAACATCCCCGCCCACAGCGACCCGTCGCCGGTGGCGAGCGCGGCCGGGTCCCGCTCGACCGGCACCCGCGTCACGCCGGGAGGCAGCGCCTTGCCGCGGGGGTCGGGCGTCGGAGGCGGAGTCGGCGTCGGAGTCGCCGGCGGGACGTCCTCGCCGAGGCGATAGACGCCCTCCATCCCGTACACCCACATGGTGCCCCCGGCGTAGAGCAGCCCCTGGTTGAACTCGCTCACGTAGACGGAGTCGCCGGCGACCGTGTTCGACCCCGGGTCGACGCGCACGACCCCGGACCGCGAGTTGACCCAGACCAGCCCTTCCGCGTACTGGAGCGCGTTCGGCTCGGCGACGTCGATCGACACGATCTCCTCGGACCCGTCCTCGTCGATCCGGTGCAGCGCGTCGCCGCAGAAGTCCGCTACCCACAGCGCGCCGCCTCCGACGACCACCTCGTTCGCGCACTCCGGGACCTCGAACGTCGTCGTCTCCTCGGTCTCGACGTCCATGCGGTGGACCACGTGGTCCTTGCTGCTCGTCACGTAAACGAAGCGTCCGTGCACGAGGACCGACACCGGCACGCGCGGCGTCTCGTAGACGGCCGAGATCTCCATCGTCGCCGCGTCGACCCGGAGGAGCTCGTGGCGACCCGCGTCGACGACCCATGCAACCTCCCGGCCGTCGACGGCTCCGACCGCGACGTCGTAGGGGGCCGAGTCCTCGCGCGGGATGTGGCCGGTGCGCTCGAGCGTCACCGGGTCGACGCGCTCGATCGCGCCGCGCACCGGGTGCCCCTCACCGCCGACGGGCATGTCTCCCTGCCACCCTACGGTCCAGATGCCCGAGGTCCCCGTCGCCATCGCCTGCGGGATC
>DASQDO010000102.1:0-4622 GCA_035634135.1 Actinomycetota bacterium | reverse complement strand
CGAAGCTGAAGCCGTTGTTCGAGCGGCTTGGATAACGAAGGGGGGCCTCGGCCGGCCTCCGAGGACGCCGGCTTCAGGCTCGAGACCGAGCGGCTGATCCTGCGCCCGTTCGCGCTCGACGACCTCGACGAGCTGGCGCCGATCCTCGGCGACGCCGAGACCATGCAGTACTACCCGGCCCCCTTCACCCGCGAGAGATCGCGCCAGTGGATCGTGTGGAACCTCGCCAACTACCGCGACCACGGCCACGGGCTGTGGGTGCTCGAGTCCAGGGAGACCGGCGAGCTCCTCGGCGACTGCGGGCTGATCCCGCAGACGATCGACGGCCGCAAGGAGGTCGAGGTCGGCTGGCACGTGAAGAAGACGCACTGGTCCCGGGGGCTCGCGACCGAAGCGGGGGCCGCGTGCCGCGACCACGCGTTCGGTGAGCTCGGGCTCACCCGGCTGATCTCGCTGATCCGTCCGGAGAACGTCCCGTCGCGGCGCGTCGCGGAGAAGCTCGGCATGACGATCGAGAAGGAGATCAGCCACGGTCCGGGATCGGGCATGCCGCACTTCGTCTATGTCCTCGAGAAGACGTAGCGCGGCGGCGGTCGGAGCGGTCGCCGTCTCGGGCGCCGCCCTCACGCTCGCGTTCCCCGAGCCCGACCTCGCGCCGCTCGCATGGGTGTGCCTCGCGCCGCTGCTGGCCGTCCTGAAGGGAGCCGGAGCGAAGCGCGGGTTCCTGTTCGGAGCCGTCTTCGGCCTCTGCTACTTCGGCACGCTCGTGCACTGGGTCGCGATCGTCGGCTACCTCGCGTGGTTCGTGCTCATCCTGCTCCAAGCGGCCTACGTCGGCGCGTTCGGCGCGCTGTGGGGAGCGCTGTCGAAACGGGCCGGCCCCCTCGCGGCGATCGTGATGCCGGCACTGCTGTGGGTCGCGGTCGTCGAGTACCTGCGAGCGGTCACGCCCGTGGTCGGGTTCACGTGGGGGCAGCTCGCGCAGAGCCAGCACGACGTCCCGTTCGTGTTGCGCTCCGCCTCGGTGGGCGGGGCGTGGCTCGTCGCGCTTCAGCTCGTGGCCGTCAACGCGCTGATCGCCGCGGCGGTGCACGCGGGCGCGCGCCGGGACCTCCGCGCCGTCGCGGTTCGCGGCGTCGCAGCGGCCGCCGTCCTGCTCGCCGCGGCGCCGTTCCCCGGCCCCCGCGCGGACGGCGAGGCCGTCGACGTCGCGATCGTCCAGGGCAACATCCCCGAGCACCAGGCCCCCTCGTACGAGAAGGACCTCGTGATCCTCGACAACCACGCCCGCCTCACCGCGGAGGTCCCGCCCGAGGCCGACCTCGTCCTGTGGCCGGAGAGCTCGGTCGGCATCGACCCGGCCCGCGACCCGCAGGCCGGCGCGATCCTGCGGGAGGCCGCCAGGGGAGCGGAGCGGCCGATGATCGTCGGCGGGACGCTCGCCCGCGACGACGGCAAGTACCAGGTGATGGCGTACCTCGTCTCACCCGACGGAGAGATCACCGACGCGTACCAGAAGACCCACCTCGTCCCCTTCGGCGAGTACGTCCCCGCGCGCGACCTGCTCGGCTGGCTCCCGGCGATCGAGCAGGTGCCGCTCGACGCGGTCCCCGGCGACGAGCCCGTGGTCTTCGACGTCGCGGGGGGCCGGGTCGCACCGGTGATCTCGTTCGAGGCCGACTTCGGCTCGCTCGCATCCGGGCGCGTCCGTGCCGGCGGCCGCCTGCTCGTCGTGCTCACGAACACCTCGACGTGGCGCCACTCGTGGGCGTCGGCGCAGCACGTCGCGATGAGCGAGGTGCGCGCCGCCGAGGCCGGCGTCTACGTCGCGCACGGCGCGCTCACCGGGATATCGGCGTTCGTCGACCCGTCGGGCCACGTGCTCGACCGCTCCGAGCTCTGGGAGCCGGACCTGCTCGTGCAGGAGCTCCGCTTCGCGACCGGCGCGTCGTTCTATGCCCGCACCGGTGACTGGGCCGCGTGGCTTTCCGTCGCGGGGGCCGCGCTATACGCGGTCGCCGCGCTCCTTAGGGGACGGAGTTACAGGACTCCTCGTTCTCGAACGCCGTCTTGAGCTCGTCGGACGGCGGCTCCTCGAGCGACTCGCCGACGCTCGTCAGGGCCTCCTGGAGGGTCGTCCCCAGCTCGTTGGCACCTTCCTGGAACTCCTGCGGGTCCGAGGGCAGGGCCTCTGCGTCGGCCTGCGCGTCCTCGAGGATCCCCTGGACGTCCTGGAACGCGGAGACGAGGGTCTCGCGCGCCTCCTCGCCGCCCTCGACGTCGGGGACGCCCGCGTCTTCGACCGCGGTCACGAGCTCGCCGGTCGACTCGCTCATCTTGGTGAAGAGGTCCACGAGCACCTTCTTGCCGCCTTCGGCGTCACCGGCGGAGAGGCCGGCGCCCAGGTCCTGCGTCCCCTCCTGGATGCCGGTGATCCAGTCCTGCATCGCGCCGCAGACCTCGGCCGCGTAGTCCTCGGCCGAGATGCTCTCCGACGAGCCGCCACCGCCACCGTCACCACCGTCACCACCGTCGTCGCCACCACAGGCGACGAGCCCGCCCGCGAGGAGCAGGGTGAGTCCGAGCGCAGCGATCCTCGATGCGGGCATGCAGGTCTCCTTGTCCGGGGGTGCCGAGATCTCCAGCTGATGACGATACGACGCGGGGATCGTTTCTTCGAGACATCGAAGCCGTGACAAAGCGCTCAGATCGCCCCGGGCGCCACGTCCTCCACCGTGATCGCGTACAGGTCGTGGTCCTCCCAGCGGCCCGCGATCTGGAGATAGCGCAGGGCGCGGCCCTCCTCGCGGAACCCCGCCTTCACGAGCACCCGGGCCGAGCGCGGGTTCGTCGTCATCACGTTCGCCTGGACCCGATGGAGGCCCAGCTCGTCGAACGCGTAGCGGACCGCGAGCCGGACGGCCCCCGTCGCGTAGCCGCGCCCGTTGTGCTCCTCGCCGACGAAGTAGCCGAGGTAGCAGTTGAGGAACGCCCTGCGGAAGACCTGAGACAGCGTGATCCGCCCGACGATGCGGCCCTCCGCGCGGATGCAGAACGGGTAGGCCGCGCCCGCGTCGCGCGCGGCGCCGAGCTCGGCGATCGCCGCCCGGACCCCCTGGATCGTGAAGTCGGACTCGGGCCGCGCCGGCTCGTAGGGCTCGAGGAACGCGCGGTTCCGGAGCATCACGTCCAGAAGCTCCTCGGCGTCGCCCGCTACGAGCGGGTCGATGCGCGTGCTCTGCTCAGGCGTGGGCTTCTTCCTTCGTGGCGTCGAGGATCTTCTTGGCCACGTCGCCCGGCACCTCCTGGTAGTGCGAGAACGACCACGAGAACGTCCCCTTGCCCCCGGTCATCGACCGGAGGTCGGTCGCGTAGTGCGTGACCTCGCCGAACGGGACCTTGGCCTTGACGATCTGACGGCCACCGCCGACGGTGTCGATGCCCTCGGGGATCCCGCGCCGCTTCTGGAGGTCGCCCATGATGTCGCCGGTGAACTCCTCGGGCACCATGACGTCGAGGGCCCAGACCGGCTCGAGCAGCGTCACCCCGGCCTTGTCGATCGCGTCGCGCATCGCGAGGCTCCCCGCGGTCTGGAACGCCATGTCCGAGCTGTCGACGGTGTGGTACTTGCCGTCGTAGAGCTCGACCTTGATGTCGATCATCGGGAAGCCGGTCCCGGCCCCCTTCTCCATCGCGGCCCGTACGCCCTTCTCGACCGACGGGATGAACTGGCTGGGGATCGAGCCGCCGAAGATCTTGTCGTCGAAGACGAAGCCCTCGCCGCGCGGCAGCGGCTCGACGCGCACGTTGCAGATGCCGTACTGCCCGTGGCCGCCGGACTGCTTGACGTGCCGTCCGAGCGCGTCGGCCTTGCCCTTGAGCGTCGAGCGGTAGGGGACCTTGAACGGCTCCTCGCCGACCTCGACGCCGAACTTGCGCTTGAGCCGCTCCATCGTCACGTCGAGGTGCGCGTCGCCCATGCCCCACAGGATCGTCTGGTGCGTCTCGTCGTTGCGCTCGAGCTTGAGCGCCGGGTCCTCCTCGATGAGCTTGTGGAGGCCGATCATCAGCTTGTCCTCGTCGCCCTTGGTCTTCGGGACGATGGCCTTCGGAAGCAAGGGCTCGGGCGGCTCGATCGGCGGGAGCACGACCGGGTTCGCCTTGTCGGCGATCGTGTCGCCGGTGACGGTGTGCGCGAGCTTGGCGGCCGCGCCGATGTCGCCCGCGACGAGCTCCTGGACGGGCTCCTGGGTCTTGCCGCGCATCGTGAACAGGTGGCCGACGCGCTCGTCGAGGTTCTGCGTCGAGTTGTGCAACGTGGTGTCGCCCTTGAGCACGCCGGAGACCACGCGGAAGTAGCTGACGCGGCCCACGTAGGGGTCGGTCATCGTCTTGAACACGAACGCCGACAGCGGCGCGTCCGGCTTGGCCTCGCGGGCCTCGCCGTTCGTTCCCTCGGCCGGGGGCCGGTCCAGCGGCGACGGTCCGGCGGCGACTATGACGTCGGCGAGACGGTCGACGCCGATGAGCTTCGTCGCCGAGCCCACCAGCACGGGGAAGAACGTGGCGTTGTCGATGCCGTCGTGCAGCGCGTGGAGAATCTCTTCGGGTGAGATCTCGCC
>DASQDO010000101.1:0-3745 GCA_035634135.1 Actinomycetota bacterium | reverse complement strand
GCCGGAGGCGGCGCTCGAGCGCGCGGTAGTTCAGATCGTCAGCGGTCAGGAGTCGCTGATCAGCTAGAGCGCTGGAGGCGCTTCGCCAGGCGCGACTTCGTGTTCGAAGCCGTGTTCTTGTGGAGGACGCCCTTGGCCGCGGCCTTGTCGAGGGCCCGTGCGGCCTCGCGGTACGCCTCCTCGGCGGCGGCGGAGTCGCCGGCGTCGACCGACTCGGTGAAGCGCTTGATGCGCGTCTTAAGGGCCGAGCGCGTCGCCTTGTTGCGCTGGCGGGCGAGCTCGTTCTGGCGATTCCTCTTTATCTGACTCTTGATGTTGGCCATGCCGAAAACACCTGTTCCTTGGTGGGATAGGCGCAGAGAGTACCAAACTTGCCGGTAACTTGGGGCTCGTATGGACCAGGCCCACCAGCGAGCGATCGCCGTCATCGCCCACATCGACCACGGGAAGAGCACGCTCTCCGACCGTCTCCTGCGGCTGACCGACACCGTCTCGGAGCGGGACATGCGCGACCAGTTCCTCGACAAGATGGACCTCGAGCGCGAGCGCGGGATCACGATCAAGGCGGCCGCCGTGACGATGCGCTACAACGCGGCCGACGGCGAGACGTACGAGGTCAACCTCATCGACACGCCCGGCCACGTCGACTTCGGCTACGAGGTGTCGAGCTCGCTCGCCGCGTGCGACGGGGTCCTGCTGCTCGTCGACGCCGCGCAAGGGATCGAGGCGCAGACCCTGACGAACCTCTACCTCGCCGTCGACGCCGGGCTCGAGATCATCCCCGTGCTGAACAAGATCGACCTCCCCGCGGCGCAGCCCGACAAGTACGCGGAGGAGACCGCGAGCCTGATCGGCTGCGATCCCGACGACGTCTTCCGGATCTCGGCGAAGACGGGCGAGGGCGTGCCGGAGCTCCTCGAGGCGATCGTCACCAAGGTGCCGCCACCGTCGGGCGACCCCGCCGCGCCGCTGCGCGCGCTCGTCTTCGACTCCGTGTACGACGCGTACCGCGGCGTGATCGCGTACCTGCGGGTGATCGACGGCCAGATGAAGGTGCGCCAGCCGATCCGCTTCATGATCGCGGGCATCGACGTCGACGCGGACGAGATAGGGATCATGGCGCCCGAGGCGACGCAGCTCGAGATGCTCGACACGGGCGAGGTCGGCTATCTGATCGCAGGGATCAAGGACGTGAGCCTGGCGAAGGTCGGCGACACGATCACGTCGGGGACCGATCCCGCTTCCGAGCCCCTGCCGGGCTACCGCGAGCCGAAGCCGATGGTGTTCGCCGGCATCTACCCGATCGAGGGCGACGACTTCCCGCTGCTGCGCGACGCGCTCGAGAAGCTGAAGCTCAACGACGCCGCGCTCGTCTACCAGCCGGAGTCGTCGGGAGCGTTGGGGTTCGGCTTCCGCTGCGGGTTCCTCGGGCTGTTGCACATGGAGATCGTGCGCGAGCGGCTCGAGCGCGAGTTCGACCTGTCGCTGATCGCGACCGCGCCGTCGGTCGGATACGAGGTAGAGATGATGGACGGGGTCAAGCAGGTCGTCCGCAACCCGACCGACATGCCCGACCCCGGCTCGATCCAGGAGATCTACGAGCCGTACGTCTCGGTGATGATCGTGACGCCGTCTGAGTTCGTCGGGCCGGTCATGCAGATGTGCCAGGAGCGGCGCGGCGAGCTCAAGGAGATGCACTACCTCTCGTCCGAGCGGGTCGAGATCCGCTACCACATGCCGCTCGGCGAGATCATCTTCGACTTCTTCGACCAGCTGAAGAGCGGGACGAAGGGGTACGCGTCGCTGGACTACGAGCCGGTGGGGCTGTACCCGTCGAAGCTCGTGCGGGTCGACGTGCTGTTGAACCAGCAGCCGGTCGACGCGTTCTCGACGATCGTGCATCGCGACAAGGCGTACGACTACGGCAAGACGATGACCGAGAGGCTGCGCAAGCTGATCCCTCGGCAGATGTTCGACGTCCCGATCCAGGCCGCGATCGGGTCACGGGTGATAGCGCGCGAGACCGTCCGGGCCAAGCGCAAGGACGTGATCGCGAAGTGCTACGGCGGTGACATAACGAGGAAGCGGAAGCTGCTCGAGAAGCAGAAGGCCGGGAAGAAGAGGATGAAGCAGATAGGTTCGGTAGAGGTGCCGCAGAACGCGTTCATAGAGGCGCTGAGGGTGGACGCGGACCAGAAGAGCACGTAGGGGCCGTCGTATCATCGGGGGCATGGACGCGTCGCTGGAAGGCCTTCCGGTCAAGGAGATCGTCGAGATCGCCCGCCGCAACGGTGCGACGTCGGTGAGCGTGTTCGGCTCGCGGGCCCGGGGGGACGCGAGGCCGGACAGCGACCTGGACCTGCTGGTCGACCTCGCGCCGAGCACGACGTTGTTCGACCTTGCTCGGATGCACGTCGAATTGACCGACCTTCTGGACGTGGGAGTCGACGTAGTGCCTCGTTCGGGGCTGAAACCACGGTTGCGGGACGAAGTCCTGCGCGAGGCGAAGCCGCTGGATGCCGCGTAGAGATCGAGACCGGCTGGTCGACATCCTCGAAGCGATCGACCGGATCGAGCGTTACACGACGCCGCAATCGTTCGAGGCGCACCCGGCAGAGATCATTTGGGATGCAGTCGCGTACAACCTCCTCGTCGTAGGCGAAGCTGCGGCCCACGTTTCGGACGACGTGCGGGCACGAGCCGCCGTCGACTGGCGCCGCATCGTCGCCCTGAGGAACGTCATCGCTCACGAGTACTTCGACGTCCAGCGCGAGATGATCGGCAACACGGTGAGCTCGGACATCCCCGCGCTACGCCACGCCGTGACGGGGTTGCTCGCGGGCCTCGACGACTAGGGCTAGCGGCCTAGGCCCTTTATCTCGTAGACGTCCAGGCCCCTCGTGCCGTCGCCTACCCAGACCCGGCCCCGGTACCAGTTCGCGTGCCAGGTGCTCGTCCCGCTCGCTACCTGGTAGTACGCAAGCTCTTCGGGCGCTGCCGGGTCCGTGAAGTCCACCGCCGTCACGCCGCCTCCGTACCAGGCCGAGACCAGCACGTCACGCTTGCGCTCGTCCGGGACCACCGTGAAGTTGTGCGCCGTGCAGATGCCCTCGCTCATCCTCCCCGGCGAGAAGAAGCTCTTCTGAACGGGAGCGGAGGGATCCGACACGTCGTAGAACCAGATCGCGCCCAGGGGGCCGCGGGCCGCACCGGCGCACGACGTGTTGCCCCCCTGGAACGACTCGAACCCGAACGCCACGGTCTTGCCGTCGTTCGAGACCGCGCTCGAGTGCCAGATCGCGTCCGGCACGTCCCGGATGTGGGCGAGGATCTCCGGCTTCAGCGGGTCGCTCACGTCCCACACCTGGCCCTCGGTGAGGCACGCCATGTATGCGAGCTCGCCCTTGATCGCGCCGTCGTGGCACCCGACCGCGGGCGCGACGCTCGGCGTCGCGACGATCTCCGGCGCCCGCGGGATCGTGATGTCGACGACCGAGATGATCCCGTGCGCGCTCGGGCACGCGCCGCTCGTCGACGCCGGGTACGACTGGACGTATACGAGCCCGCGGCCCTCGTGCTCCAACGTGATGTTCGTGTGGCTCCCGCACGCGGTCTCGACGAACGCGACCTCGACCGGCTTGCGGCGGTTCGAGACGTCGACCAGCCGGATCCCCTCGGTGTTCTCGGTGCCGCCGAGGTTGCAGCCGTCCTCCTTCGTCGACGAGTTGCCCGACGCGGAGTCGAT
>DASQDO010000100.1:0-9508 GCA_035634135.1 Actinomycetota bacterium | reverse complement strand
CGCCGCAAGGAGCGGCCGGGGGCGACGGCCGCTCCTTTCTATTTGCCCGGACCAGGCCCTCGGGGGCCGGATGACGCTACGGCTGGGGCACCGGCAGGGGAGGGAGGGCGTCCTCCGGGTCCCCGAGGTCCTCGTCGTCCGGGTTCGTGTCGGCGTCTTCGTCGTCGGAGTCGTCGTCTGAGTCGTCTTCTGAATCGTCGGTCGAGTCGTCGCCCGGGGTGTCGTCCGCCGGGGTCTCGTCGCCCGGCAGGGCGTCCTCGTCGTCACCGTCCTCGGCGGGCGGCAGCGGCGCTTCGGCAATCGGGCGGATCCGGATCTTGGTGACGAGATCGTCCTCGACCTTCATCCGCAAAACCGCGGCCCCCGGCAGGAGGTCGTCGAGCGAGCCCTCGGTCGGGTTGCCGTGCGAGCCGCCCCGCTTGTTCCAGCCGCGGTGGTCGAGCTTCACCCTGGCGTCGGGATCGACGGCGCCGGAGAAGTCCTCGTCGCCGGGCAGGTCGACCTCGAGCGTCATCGTCGCCTCGTCGAACGAGACGATCTCGCCCATGGCCTTCTTGCCGCGGTGCTCCTTGTGGCGGGACTTCGCCTGGGCCGGCAGCGAGGCGGCGGCGAGCAGTCCGGTGAGTGCGACGACAGTCAGGGTGCGGGTGGCGGAACGGTGCACGGGAACGACCTCCATTCGGTAGCTGGGCCGCCTCCCGGCTCACGCCGGGAGGCCCCTGGCTTTGCGCCCCCGCCTTGCGACGGGTTTGCCCTTGTCGTGTTGGACCGCTCGCCGAGGCGACCGGTGCTGTCGTGTGGTGGTGGTGGTGACTACGCTCCCTCTATCGGCAGGAAGCGTCTGGTCCTAAAGAACTAGTCCGCAGTTCCTTCGCGCTCTCAGGCGTCCTGCAGCTCGCGGACGATCGACACCCGGTTCTTGTGGGCCCGCTCGTACGCCTCGACCGCGTCGCCGAGCTCCGGCGACGACGCCAGGCGCTCCTTGATCTCGTCGACCGTCATGTCGTCGTAGCCCGGCCACGGGATCACCGCGTCGAGCACGATCTCGTCCGCCGGGACGCTCGCGCGCACGACCCCCGCGACCAACGTCGGGATCTGCGCCCGCAGGTCGGCGAGCATCGCCTCTTCGTCCGCGCGGATGTCGGCGGCGAGGCGGGCGGTGACGTCGTCACCCAGCGCGATCGCCATGTGCTCGATGGCCTCGTACTGCGCGATCTCGAGGGCTTCGGTGACGATCTCGTCGCGCGCGTTCTTGAGCGCCTTCTCCTCCACGTTGAACGAGCCGCGCACCATGTCGACCGGGGCCTTCGCCATCGCGAGCGTGTTCTGGATGAACGAGTGGACGAGCGCGACACCGGCCTCGACCGGGTTCCTCGTCGCGCCGAGCTGGTCGAGACGCCGCTGCATGCGCTCGGCGTGGTTGCGGGTCTCGTCGACGTGCTGGTCGATGCGGTCGAGGTAGGGGCCCTCGGGCGCGACGCGCTTGTGCGCCTCGAGCGTCTGCACGAGCGCGAGCTCGTTCGCGTGGGCCTCGCTCAGCAGCTTGACGATCTTCTTCTCATGGTGCGACATGTGTTGCTCCTCTCTATCGGAGTGGGGTGTCGTTCAGGTTCCTGCGTAGCTCCTCGACGGACTCGAAGACTGCGGCCGCGCCCCGCTCCTCCAGCTCGGACCGGGCGAAACCGCCGGTGAGGACGCCGATCGTCGGAAGTCCCGCGCGCTCGGCGGCCTCGCAGTCCCAGATCGAGTCGCCGACCATGACCGCCTTGCCGGCACCCGACTTCTCGACCGCGGCCTCGACGAGGTCGGGCTCGGGCTTCGTCGCCTCGACGTCGGCGGAGGTCGTCCAGCCGTCGACCGCGTCGCGCACGCCGAGGAGGTCGAGGTAGTGGTCCACCTCTTCCTCCTTCGCGGACGAAGCCAGGACGACGCGGTGACCGCGCTCCTTCAGGTCGGAGACGAGCTCGGCCGCACCCTCCATCGGGGCGACCTCGTCGATCAGCTCGGCGTACAGCTTCTTCTCGGCGGCGCGGATGTCGTCGCCGAGGCGCTCCTCAATCTCTTCGTCAGTGAGCGCGGTGATCAGATGGTCGCCGCCCATGCCGACGTGGCGATGGATGCGCCACACCGGCACGATCACGTCGTAGGCCTTGAACGCGCGGTACCACGCGAGCGCGTGCTGGTAGTTCGTGTCGACCAGCGTCCCGTCGATGTCCAGGATCGCGGCGATCAACGCTCGGCCCCCGTGGTGTCCGCTTCCTCCCGGTCGGGGTCCTGCGGCGGCACGGGCTCGGTGCTCGGCGCGGGCCCGGGCTGGCGCGGCTCGGGGCCGGGCTCGGGGGACGGAGAGGGGACCGGGTCGGAGATGGGTTCCCTGGGCTGCGGGCGCGCCGGCATGTGCGCGCGGGGTCGTTCGAGCGTCTGCATCGGGGTTCCTTTCGGGTCGGGTCGTGCCCCTCGTCCTTACCCGCGTATCGTCCGGGCATGCAGGTCATAGGCACCGCCGGCCACGTCGACCACGGGAAGTCGACGCTCGTCCGGCGGCTGACCGGGATCGACCCGGACCGCTTCGAGGAGGAGAAGCGGCGCGGGCTCACGATCGACCTCGGCTTCGCGTGGGTGCAGCTCCCGTCGGGCCTCGAGGCCGGCGTGGTCGACGTGCCGGGTCACGAGAAGTTCGTCAGGAACATGCTCGCCGGCGCGGGCGGGATCACCGTGTGCCTGTTCGTCGTCGCCGCGAACGAGGGGTGGATGCCGCAGTCCGCCGAGCACCTCGCGATCCTCGACGTGCTCGGCGTGTCGCGCGGCGTCGTCGCCTTGACCAAGGCCGACGCGGTCGACGAGGAGACGGTCGCGATCGCGACCGAGGAGGTCGAGGAGCGACTGAGCGCGACGAGTCTCGCGGGCAGCACGGTCGTGCCCTGCTCGGCGACGACCGGCGAGGGCATACCCGAGTTGCTCGCCGCGCTCGACGACGCGGTCTCGTCGGCGCCCGTTCCTCCCGACACCGGGAGCCCGCGGCTGTGGGTGGACCGCGTGTTCACGATCGCAGGCGCGGGGACCGTCGTGACCGGGACGCTGATGCGCGGCTCCCTTCGCGCCGGGGACGAGATCGAGATCGCGCCGGAAGGTCGCCGCGCTCGCGTCCGCGCGATCCAGAGCCACAAGAAGGAGCTCTCGGAGATCGGGCCGGGCAACCGCGTCGCGCTCAACCTCGCGGGGCTGGCGCGGCAGGGGGCCGAGCGGGGTGACGCAGTCGTCCGTCCCGGGAAGTGGCGAGCGACGAGGCGTGCCGACGTGAAGCTGCGCGTGCTCGCGCAGGACGTGACCGGCCACGACGTCGCGCTCACCGAGAAGGGAGCGCACCTCCTCTATGCGGGCTCGGCCGAGACTCCCGTCCGTCTCAAGCTGCTCGGCACCTCGAAGGTGCGCCCGGGCGAAGACGCGTTCGCGCAGCTCCGGCTCCCGGCCCCCCTGCCGCTCGTTCCGGGCGACCGCTTCGTGATCCGCGACGCGGGCCGCGTGCTCACGCTCGGCGGCGGCGAGGTGCTCGACCCCCTCGCGCCGGACGCGCGACGCTCGGACGAGGCACGGCTGAGCTTGATGCAAGAGCTCGCGTCGGGAGACGCCGGGTCCCGCCTTGCCGCGCTCGTGCGCGCGTACGGGGGCCTCGACGCGGACGACGCATTGTTCCGCAGCGGTGCCCGCGCGCCGGGCGACGGTGTCGTACGGCTGGGGTCGTGGATCGTGTCCGAAGAACGGAAGGCCGAGCTCATAGCCTCCGTCCTGGCCGCGGTCGAGGAACATCACCGCGCCCGCTCGCTCGAGCGGGGGATGCCGCGCGAAGCGTTGAAGCAATCGATACCGCTTCCGCCGGAAGCGTTCGACGCGCTGCTGGACGGGACCGGCGAGATCGTCCAGGAAGGTGCGCTGGTGCGCGCAGTCGCGCATCGGGTGTCGTTCGCACCGGAGCAGGACGCCGCGCGCAAGAAGGTGCTGGAGGAGATCGAAGCCGCCGGCTTCACGCCCCCGTTGGCCAAGGACCTATCGGGCGACCGATCGTTGCTGCGCGCGCTGGTCGACGGTGGCGACCTCGTCGCCGTCGGCGATTTCTACCTGACGAGAGGGCAGGCCGAGACGGCGAAGCGGCGGGTCGTCGAAGCCATCTCGGGGGGAACGGGCCTCACGGTCGCGGAGATCAGGGACCTGCTCGGCACGACGAGGAAGTACGCGGTCCCCCTGTGCGAGTGGCTCGACGCGACCGGCGTGACGCGCCGCCGCGGCGACGTAAGGGTGCTCGGCCCCCGCGCGGGCTGACGGGGGCCGAGCCGTGAGCGTTCTCTAGATCCCGCTGGCGCAGCGGTACTTGCCCGTGCCGTTGCCCGTCACCGTGCAAGTGAGCTCGTCGCCGGGTTCCGGCTGATACGCCTCGCCTCCGGTCGACGCGCCGCCACACGCAGCAGGGGCCCCCTGCGGGCCCGCCGCCACGCCGCACGACAGCACGAGGACGTTCGTGCCGGGGGCCGGGCCCGCGGCCTCGAGCCGGATGCTGACGATGGTCGCAGGGTCGCCGCCCGCACCGCTCGCCTGCACGTGGAGGCTGCCGCCCTTGTACGTGAAGGAACACACTCCGGCGTCGGTCCACTTGCCCTTGCAGCCGCTCTTCGTGCCGGCCGCCGTCGCCGGCGCGACGAGGAGCGTCACCACGGCCGCTGCCGCGATCGCTGCCACTAGCTTGCGCATCTTCGGTCACCTCCAGGTCCGTCGTCCGCCGTTCGATCTACGGCGCAGGTGCTTGCTTCCCTGCACGCTTCATCGAGGGAATACGCCGGGCGACGCATTTCGTCACGGCCGGGACATACAGAAAGGGCGCCCGTCTCCGAGCGCCCTTCCTGTGGGGAGACCGTTAGAACTTGTCGGGGAACTGCTCGACGATCGCGCCGGCCAGCGCGGTGGCGATCATCGGGAGGTGGTGCGCGGCCTCCTGCAGCTTGTCGAACGCCGACGCGTCACCCGCGACGACCGCGTCGATGGCTGCGGACGTGGACTCGACGTGCGGGACGAGGGCCTCGGCGACCTGCTCCTGCGTCAGCCCACCCTCCGTCGCGCCCTCGATGAGCGCACCGAAGTCGTTGCGGTAGCCGTCGAGGTTGCGCTGCGCGGTCTGCGCCATCTGCGCGTTCCCGGTCGCCTTGCCGAGCGTGTAGTCGACGAAGAATCCGATGTGCGCACGCCACAGCTTCAGGAACTGCTGCTCGGCGGCCTCACCGTAGATCGAGCCGATTGCGCCGGCGAGCGCCTGAGTGTTCTTGTCGAGCGACTTCACCGCGGCCTGCACCGTCGGGTCCTTCAGGTCGCCCTTCGCCTGCACTGCGGTGTAGACGGCGATGCCCGCGTGGTACTCGTGTCCGGCGAGCAGCGACGTGAGGTCACGCTGGAGCTGCGCGGCCGCGTCGTCGGGGTTGCCCTCGAGATCCTGCTGCGTCGAGATGCCCGTCGAGAGCGCGGTCGCGATCATCGGGAGGTGATGTGCGGCCTCCTGGAGCTTGTCGAACGCCGACGCGTCACCCGCGACCACCGCGTCGATCGCTGCGGACGTGGATTCGACGTGCGGGATCAGCGCCTCCGCGACCTGCTCCTGAGTGAGCGCGCCCTCAGTTGCACCCTCGATGAGCGCACCGAAGTCGTTGCGGTACCCGTCGAGGTTGCGCTGTGCGGTCTGCGCCATCTGCGCGTTCCCGGTCGCCTTGCCGAGCGTGTAGTCGACGAAGAAGCCGATGTGCGCACGCCACAGCTTCAGGAACTGCTGCTCGGCCGGCTTGCCGTAGATCGAACCGACCGCTCCGGCGAGCGCCTGCGTGTTCTTGTCGAGCGACTTGACGGCGGCCTGGACCGTCGGGTCCTTCAGGTCGCCACCGGCCTGGACTGCCGTGTAGATCGCGAGCCCCGCGTGGTACTCGTGACCGGCGAGCAGCGAGGTCAGGTCGCGCGTCAGCGTCGCGGCAGGGGTGTCGACGGCAGGAGCGTCCGACGAGGACGACGCCTCCATCGAGGCCATCGCGTCGTCGGACTCCGCTGCGGGGGCCTGGGCCCCGGTATCCGTCGCGGCGTCCTCACCGCTGGCACACGCGGCGCCGAACAGCGATAGGGCAACTAGTGGGGCGAAGAGACGTAGCCATGTCTTGCGGACGCGCACTTCCACCAACTCCTTCGTGTTGTCTCGGGCCCGAACGGGCCCTCGTGAGCTTGCGGAAGTGGTTCGCACGGGCTAGTCCGCGCGGATTGGTTCAGCGAACGACGATCTCGCCCGTCATCGACTGATGCACGCGGCAGAAGTACGCGTAGGTGCCGGGCTCGTCGAACGTGAACGAGAACGACGCGTCCGCGCCGTCCATCTCACCGTCGAACGTCCCGTCCGGTCGCGCAGGCGTGCCGTTGTCGAGGCCGGGAACGCCCTTGTCACCGGGGACGCCCGACGTCGCGGTGTGGACTACCTCCGCGTCGCGATTGGTCCAGACCACCTCTGTCCCCGCGTCGACCTCGAGCGCCGCCGGCGCGAACGCGACGTGCTCGACCGTCACCGCGGCCGCGTCAGGCTCCGAACCTCCACAAGACGGCAACGCGAGCAAGACCGCAGCAGCGAACAGTGTCTTCTTCATGCACGCCGTTCGTAAGGAACGGCGTCGCGGGATTGGTCACTCGCCCGGCAGCGGGTCTCCGTGTACGACGGTGCCGCCGACGAGGGAGTCGTCCGGGAGGCTCTGCGGCTTCCCGGTCGTCATCTCCTCGACGAGCGCGTCGACGACCTGCGACATGTCGCGGCTCCTCCCGTAGACCTCACGCTGACGAACCGCGGAGGTGCCGCGCTCGAGGATGTCGTTGACGCGGCAGAGGTCCTCGTGACAGCCGAGCCTCTCGGCGATCGGCTCGAGCATCTCGATCGTGTCGCCGATCGAACGGCGCAGGGACAGGAGGTTGCCCTCCTCGTCGCGGATGATCTCGGCGTCGAGCCCGTAGCGCGCCGCGCGCCACTTGTTCTCGCGGACGGTCCACGCCTTGTGCTGCGGAAGCGGGAGCCCGGCGTTGTAACGGTCGCCCATCCACACGACGAGGCACTGCGACAGCGCGACCATCGAGCACAGCTCGTCCATCGTCGGGATGCCGTCGCAGATGCGGAGCTCGAGGGTGCCGAAGCCGGGGTGCGGGCGGATGTCCCACCACACCTCGCGGATGCTGCGGATCGTGCCGGCGCCGATCAGAGTGCGCATGAAGCGCTGGAACTGCCCCCAGTTCTCCATGAAGTACGGGAGGCCGGCGGTCGGCAGCGACTCGAAGATCTTCGACCGGATCGACGCGAGGCCGGTGTCGCGGCCCTGCCAGAACGGGCTCGACGACGACAGCGCGAGGAAATGCGGGATGTAGGTCGCGAGCGCGTTCGAGATCGCGATCGCTTCCTCGCCCGAGCCGACGCCGACGTGTGTGTGCACGCCGAAGATCAGCAGCCGGCGCGCGGTCCACTGGCAGTCCTCGATCAGGCGGTGGTACCGGGGGTCCGGGGACACGGTCTGGTCGGCCCACGACGAGAACGGGTGCGTGCCCGTGCACATGATCCGGTAGCCCTGGCCGTCCGCGACTTCGATCAGGCGCTCGACCTTGTCGCCGAGGTCCTTGCGCACAGCGCCGACGGTGGGGCAGACGCCGGTGATCACCTCGATGCAGCACTCGAGGAGCTCGTGCTTGTAGCCGGGGTCGTCGCCCAGCTGGGCGAGGATCTTGGTGGCCGCCGTGTCCGTGGCGAGCGCGCCCGCCGCGTCGACGATCTGGACCTCGATCTCGGCGCCGAGGGTCGGCGCGTCGTTCCGCTTGAAGATGATGTTCACAGGGCTGCCCCCCTAGATATTGATCTCCCGCGATGCCCAGGTCACTTTCCCCGCGCCGAGGCAATCCAACCAGACCGTCGCTTCACCCGGGACCGCCCCAGCGCGTAGACGGATGCCAGCAGCGCGGCCGTCACGCCGGCCCCCGCGACGCCCGGCCCCCCGGGGATGGGCACGATCAGCGGGATCAGCGCCCCTCCGACCCAGGCGAGCTGGAGGATCGACTCGAAGCGTGCGAACGCCCAGCCGCGGCCCCCCTCGGGCGTGACGCGCTGGACGATCGAGTCGAACGCGAGCTTCGCCGTCCCCGACGTCATCCCGATGAAGAAGACGAGGCCGGCCGCGGCGAACAGCGAGAACCAGTTGCCGACCATCAGCCCTGCGACCCCGGCGACGACGAGCGACGCGACGATGATCGCCTCCTCCGCGAGCCGCCGTCGCAGGGGCGGGGCCACGAGCGAGCCAGCCAGCCCGCCTATCGCCGCGGCCGCGATGAGCAAGCCGAGGCCTATCGAGCCTGCGTCCTCCCGCCGCAGCGCGAACGCGAGGTGGAACACGAGGAAGCCGACGAGGAACCGCATCCCCGCGGACGCGACCGTCGCCTGGCGCACGGCGACCGAGCGCGCGAGGCGACGCGCGCTCATCGTCTCGCCCGACTCGCGCCTCCCCTTGGGCGACGGCAACCGGAACGCCGGCACGACGCCGAGTCCGTAGAAGATCGCCCCCGTCACGAGCACCGTCCCGTTCCCGATGAAGCGCGCGAAGAGGAGGCCGGGGCCGACCGCGACGATCCCCGCCACCGCCGCGAAGCGCGTGAGCGACGCGTTCGCGGCGACGAGCTCGTCCTCCTCGGGGACGAGGTGCGGCAGGACCGCCCCGCGAACGACCGTCGCAGCCCGCGACAGCAGCAGGATCCCGAACGCGAGCGGGAACAGGTAGAGCGAGTCCAGCCGCGTCGCCATCCACCACGCGAGCGCCGCCCGGCCGGCGGCCGCGATCACGAGCGCCCACCGCAGTCCCCCGCGGTGGAGGTCGAGCACCCGCGACAGCAGCGGCGCGATCACCGCGAACGGCGCGACGGTCAGAGCGAGGTACAGAGCCACGCGTCCCCGCGCCGTGGCCTCGGGGACCGAGAAGAACAGCGTTCCCGCCAGAGCGAGCGCGACGAGCGCGTCGCCGCCGGCTCCCGATCCCTGGACCAGGATGAGGTCCCGCAGCGAGCGATGCCTTCGCGGAGCCTGCACAGCGAGAACGTACAGGAGGCCTGTGACGGGAACGCTGCGGCCCCGCCGGGAGTCCCACGGACATGTCGCTACTCCTGACGCTGTTGCTGCTGTTGCCCGCCCCGGCCGCGTACCGGGAGGCCGCCCCACCCGCTCCGAGGATCGACTACTCCTCGTATCTCGGCGGCTCGGGCGACGAGTCGCTCGCGATCGCAGCGGCGCCGGACGGTTCCGTCTACGTCGCCGCCCTGACGACGTCGCGAGACCTCCCCGTGCGGGGCGGGTCGGGGCCGGGGGCGCGGTTCGACGTCTGGGTCGCGCGGCTCTCGCCGGACGGACGGCGGCTGCGATGGTCGACGTACCTCGGGGGCCTCGGAGTCGACACCCTCGGGGGCCTGGCGGTCGATC
>DASQDO010000099.1:0-22067 GCA_035634135.1 Actinomycetota bacterium | reverse complement strand
CCGGGGAGCGTCGAGGACTCGAGCAACGACTTGCGCCGGACGAGGTCCCGCGCCTTCCGCGCCTCGAGGCGCGCGCGCTGGGCGGACAAAGCCTTGTTGCAGATGGCGCGGGCTTCGGAAGGGTGCTCCTCCATGAATTCCGCGAAGCGCTGGTTCATCGAGGTCTCGACGAAGGAGCGGATCTCGGTGTTGCCGAGCTTGGTCTTGGTCTGGCCCTCGAACTGGGGGTCGCGGAGCTTGACCGAGACGATCGCGGTCAGGCCCTCGCGGCAGTCCTCACCGGTGAACGCGTCGTCCTTCTCCTTGAGGATGTTCTTGTCGCGCGCGTACTTCGAGATCACACGCGTGAGCGCGCGGCGGAAGCCCTCTTCGTGCATGCCGCCTTCGTGCGTGTTGATGTTGTTCGCGAACGTGAAGACGGACTCGTTGAACGAGGTCGTCCACTGCATCGCGACCTCGACCTCGTGCCCCTCGGCCTTCGCGTCGAAGAACACCGGGCGCTTGTTCACCGCGTCGCGCGAGGAGTTCAGGTGCTTCACGAAGTCCACGATCCCGCCCGTGTAGCGGAACGTCTCCTCGGTCGCCGGCTCGACGCGGCGGTCGACCAGGCGGATCTCGAGGCCGCGGTTGAGGAACGCCATCTCGCGCAACCGCTGGGCGAGGGTCTCCTGCTTGAACTCGCGCTCTTCCGTGAAGATCAACGGGTCGGGCCAGAACCCGACCGTCGTCCCGGTCCGCTTCGCCGGCTTCACCTTCGTCAGGGGGCCGAGCGGCGTCCCGCGTTCGAACTCCTGGCGGTGCAGCGAGCCCTCGCGGACGATCTCGAGCTCGAGACGCTCCGACAGCGCGTTGACGACCGAGACGCCGACGCCGTGGAGGCCTCCGGAGACCTGGTAGCCCTTGCCCTCGAACTTCCCACCCGCGTGCAGGGTCGTGAGCACGACCGTCGCGGCGGGGAGCTTCTTGCGGCCGTCCGTCTCGATCGGGTCTACGGGGATCCCGCGGCCGTTGTCCGAGACCCGGCATCCCCCGTCGGCGAGGAGCTCGACGACGATCCGGTCGCAGTACCCGGCCATGGCCTCGTCGACGGCGTTGTCCACGACCTCGTACACGAGGTGGTGGAGCCCGCGGATGCCCGTCGAGCCGATGTACATACCGGGCCGTTTGCGGACGGGGTCGAGGCCGCGCAGGACCGTGATGTCCTGGCCGGTATAGGAGCCGTCGCGGCGTTTCTTTGCGGGTTCGCGTGCGTCGCTGGCTACGGTCATGCTCCTCTATCCAAAGCGGTCGAACCCGGGGGCGGCAGTGGCCGCCGCTACACGTCGGAAGGCGCTCGTCACAGGTGCCGGAGGGCGCGGCGAGGCGAGGGTTCGAAGCGTGGGTTCACGGGCGAAATCCTACCATCTACCAGGGGATTTACGGGATTTTGGGGGGTCTCGGGAGGGTCACCGCCGGCGGCGGCGGGCCCATGCCCGGCGCGCCCGTTCGAGCGCCTCGGCGGGGTCCTGCGGACGCTCCCGCTCGGGCTCCTCGGAGGCCGGCTCGACCGTAGCCCCGGCCCCCGCCGGCAGCGTGCTCCCGGGTCCCGTCCAGACCCTCACCTCGGAGACGAGCGGCCGGCCCGTGACCGCGTTCGCCCGGCTCCGGATCTCGTCGACGAGGTACCCGATCTCGGTCGCCCACGCCGGCGAGTCCGCGCGGACCCTCAGCACCCCGCCGCGCAGCGACGTCGGCTCGGCATGAGCGGCGACGGCGGGCCCGACGATGTCCTTCCAGGCGGACCACACGCGTCCCGTCGCCTCGGGCGAGGGGATGCCGAGCCGGCCGGTCGCGTCCGGCAGCAGGTCCTTCAGCCGCAACGGCTCGTCACGCACTGCGGACCACCGTCCCGCCGGCGACCGAGAACGTCGCTCCCGGCGACAGGGCGTCGAGCGCGACCGGCTCGGCCGTCGAGACCAGCGTCTGGCCGATCGACCTGACCGCGTCGGCGAGCCACGCCCGCCGCGACGGGTCGAGCTCGGAGAAGACGTCGTCCAGGAGCAGCACGGGCTCCTCGCCCAGCGCGTCCGACAGGAGGTCGTGCTCGCCGAGCTTGAGCGCGAGCGCGCACGTCCGCTGGTCCCCCTGCGACGCGAACACCCGCGCGTCGACGCCGTCGAGGATCACAGACACGTCGTCGCGCTGGGGGCCGACGAGCCCGACGCCGCGCTCGATCTCACGCGGTCGCGCCTCGGCGATCGCGGCGCGTAGCTGCTCTTCCAGCGACGCCGCGTCCGGAGCCGTGTTCTCGCCCACCCACGAGCTCGCGTACTCGAGCGTCAACGTCCCGGCCCCCGCGACCTCGGCGTACCTCTTGGCCGCGAGCGGGATCAGCCCGGTCAACGCCTCGAGACGCGCCGCCGCGAGCGCGGCCCCCGCACGCGCCAGCGCCGCGTCCCATACGTCGAGCGTCGACGACACCGTCGCGGAGCCCCCGCGCGGCGCGGACTTCAGCAGCGCGTTGCGCTGCTTCAACGTCCGCTCGAACTCGCGCCGGATCCCGTCGCGCGCGGGGCGCAGCTTGACGATCAGCTCGTCGAGGACGCGCCGGCGTCCGTCCGGCGAGCCCTTCACGAGCGACAGCTCGTCCGGCCCGAAGAACACGCTGACGCACACGTCGCCCAGGAGCCGCGGCTGCACCGGAGTCTTGTTCAACAACGCGCGCGACCCGCGGCCCGGTCGTACCTCGAGGTCGATCCGGACGGTCCGCCCCCGGCGTTCGACGGACGCGTGCAGCAGCGCGCGCTCGCAACCGTGCCGCACGAGGGCCGCGTCCGCGGCACGAGGGGAGCCGAAGCCGCTCAGGCAATAAGCCGCCTCGAGCAGGTTCGTCTTGCCCTGCGCGTTCGCGCCGACCACGAGGTTCAGCCCGGGCGACAGGTCGACCGACTGCCGTTCGTAGTTCCGCCAGTCCTCGAGGGCGAGAGCATCTACACGCACCTCTCGACCCTATGGCCGAATCGCCTACGACAGGCGGACCGGCATGAGCAGGTACGTGAACGCCTCGTCGCTCTCGCCGCGCAGGATCGCCGGCTTCAACCCGTCGGACACCTCGATGACGATCTTCTCGGACTGGATCGCCGAGGCGCCGTCGTGGAGGAACTGCGGGTTGAACGCGATCACCAGAGGTTCGCCCTGGTACTCGGCGTCGATGACCTCCTGGCCCTCGCCGACGTCGGGTGTGTGTGCCGACACCTCGAGCTCGGCCCCCAGCTGGAGCTTGACCGGCAGGTTGTTCTGCGCCAGCAGCCCCACGCGCTTCGTCACCTCGAGCAGCGCCTCGCGCTCGACCGTCAGAGCATTCGGGTAACCCTGCGGGATCAGTTGACGGTAGTTCGGGAACTCGCCCTCGATGAAGCGGCTGCCGATGACGGACTCGCCCCCGCCCGACCCTTCACCGGCGGCCGGGATCGCGAACGCCACGAGGTTGTCCTTCACCGTCGCCTTCACGCTCGAGCCCCCGCCCTGCAGCGCACGTGCGAGCTCGTGCAACGCCCGCGCCGGCAGGATCACCTTGCGCAGCTCGGCCGGGCCCCCGTCGACCTTCAGGGTACGCACGCCGAGCCGGTACGAGTCCGTCGCCGCGAGGGTCAGGCTCCCCGACTCGAGCTCCCACAGGACACCGGTCAGGACCTGCCGGCTCTCGTCGCCCGACGCGCTGCGCACTACCTGCGACAGCGCTGTCGCGAGCAGGTTCCCGTCGACGTCGACCACGACACCGTCACCCGCGTCCTCGCGGCCCTCGATCGGGAGCGCCGGGTAGTCGTCGGGCGCGAGCGACTTCACGCGGAAGTTCCCGCGGCCCGAACCGATCTCGACCTCGCCTTCACCACCGCCGACCGTGACCGCGCCGGACGACAGGCTGCGGCTCATCTCGCCGAACAGCCGGCCCGGGACGATCGTCTTGCCGGGCTCGTCGACGCCGGCCTGGAACGACGTCTCCATCGTGAGCTCGAGGTCCGTCGCCGCGACGGTGACCGCGCCTTCCTCGGTCGCGTCGATCCGCAACCCGGACAGCACCGGCAACGTCGCGCGGTTCGAGATAGCCCTCGACGCGAACTGCACGGCCTCGAGCAAGTCGTCGCGCTCGCAGCGGAACTTCATCGTGGTCCTCCCATCGGGTTGCTTGTAGATCCAAGGGTAGAGACGGGGTGTGACAAGGTTTTGAGGTTCAGGGGTTGGGGTACTGATTTAGATCTTTCAGTAGTCCTTAGTAGGGCCTGTGAACTACGGGGATAACGCGCATCGGCCCTGGTAGCAGCGGGTTTCGCGATGCGCGCGCGTTGTGGGACCACACTCGTAGCCGAAGGACGAATGACGTCGTTCGCGAAGAAGACGCCGTTGGTTCCACATTCCGCGCAGGCGCGTGACGTCTTATCCACGGGCGGCCTGTTGGCGGATGCGCGTCGTGAGCTCCTCTACCTGCTGGTAGCAGCTCTGACGTTCCTTCATGTGCTGACGGACCTTGTGCATGGCGTACAGGACCGTCGAGTGGTCGCGGCCCCCGAAGCGCTCGCCGATCTTCGGAAGGGAGAGGTCCGTGAGCTCGCGGCAGAGGTACATCGCCATCTGTCGTGCGTTGACGAGAGGGCGAGACCGGCTCGAAGAGCAGATCTCCTCGGGGGTGACGTCGTAGTACTCCGCGGCGACCGAGACGACGAGGTCGGACGTGACGCGCGCCTCTCGTGACTCCGGGAGAAGGGTTCGGAGCACCTGTTGCGCTAGGTCCAAGGTGAGATCGGAGCGTGTGAGCGACGCGTAGGCGGCGACGCGGATGAGGGCGCCTTCGAGCTCGCGGATGTTCGTCTGTATGCGGCTCGCGATGAACGACATGACTTCGTGTCCGACGACGAGCTGCTCGGTCTCGGCTTTCTTCTGGAGGATCGCGAGACGCGTCTCCAGATCGGGCGGCTGGATGTCGGTGATGAGCCCCCACTCGAAACGCGTGCGGAGACGTTCTTCGAGCGTCGAGATCTTCTTCGGAGGACGGTCGGACGTGATGACGATCTGGCTCTTGGGATGCAGCGCGTTGAACGTGTGGAAGAACTCTTCCTGTGTCCGCTCCTTGCCCTCGAGGAACTGGATGTCGTCGATGAGCAGGAGGTCGGCCATCCGGTAGCGGCGGTGGAACGCCGGGATGTTGCGACGCTGGAGGGCGAGGATGAAGTCGTTCATGAACTGCTCGGTCGACACGTAGCGCACGACGGTGTTCGGCTGCCACTGGTGCGCGTACCTGCCGATCGCGTGGAGGAGGTGCGTCTTGCCGAGGCCAGCGCCGCCGTAGATGAACAGCGGGTTGTAGGCCTGGGCGGGAGCTTCGGCGACGGCCAGCGCGGCCGCGTGAGCGAAGCGGTTCGATGACCCGATGACGAACGAGTCGAAGGTGTAGTTCGGGTGGAAGACGTCGTCCGCGGGGACCTCGGGGGACTCCGCGAGCGTGATCACCTCGGGGGCCGGTCCCTGGGGGGCCGGGTCGCCGGTGGCGTAGGCGGCGTCGGAGAGGATGGCGACCTCGAGCGAGCGGCCGGCGGCGGTCGTGACCGCGGCGACCAGGGGCTCGAGGAAGCGGCCTTCGATCCACTCCTTCGTGAAGTGGTTCGGGACGCCGAGGACGAGCGTGTCCCCGTCGAGCCCGACCGCCTGCGTCCGCCCGAACCATGCGGAGAAGTTGCTCTCCGACAGGGCGAGCTTGAGGTCCTCTGTCGCGCGCTCCCAGATCGCAGCGGCGGTGTCGCCCGTACTGCTTGTGGCAGGCGCGGGTGAATCTTCGCTAATAGAGCTTTGCATCCATGCCCTCCCCGTCATCGATGCTCGTTTTCCACATCCCGGCGCGGCCCGCGAGGTTCCGCCCCGAGGGCCGCAGCAACCCGCGCGCTGCCGGCAGGGAGAGGGAATAGTGGGTCTGAGCAGGGCCGATGCAGTGACTAACAGGCCTATCCACAGGTGTGGACGAGTCTGCCGACGCCGCCTCGGCTGGTGCTCAGCCGGTGAATCCGTGGGGAAGTGCCACGTGCCCTGCTGCCCGTCCTCTTAGGGCTTGAAGACCGCTCGGCAGTTTAAGCAGGCGCTGCCGGAGGGCGTCAAGGCGAGACCCCCCGGGTCGCGAGGAAACCTCGAAAAGTGCCCGAAGTCGGTACGGGGCGCGCCCGCTATACTCGCTCGGCACCTCGGACGGCCAGCGCTGCCGCGACCCCGATAGCCGCCTCGGCCGCAAGCGATCCTCTCGAGGATCGCGCCGCGATCGAACCGAACGGAAGATGTCCACATGACGAAGAGAACGTTCCAGCCGAACACGCGCCGCCGCAAGCGCAAGCACGGCTTCCGCGCCCGGATGAAGACCCGGGCCGGCAGGGCGATCCTCAAGGCACGGCGGGCCAAGGGCCGCGAGCGGCTGTCGGCCTGATCCCGGGCCCTTTCTCGCGAGATGCCATCCATCGAACCGTTGTCCGGCAAGCCGGCCTTCGCGCGCGTCCACGCCACCGGCAGGCGCTGCACGAAAAACGGCGTGACCGCGGTCGTCTCGGTCAGGGACGAGGGGCCAGCCCGGCTGGGGCTCTCGGTCGGTAAGTCGGCCGGCAAGGCCGTCGTCCGCAACAAGATCCGCCGCCGTCTCCGGGAGGCGTTCCGCGCCTACGGGCCCGGTTCCGCCGACGTCGTCCTCGTAGGCCGGGGGCAGGTCGCGACCGAGCCGTTCTCCCGAGTGGAAGAATATGTAAGACAGAGCCTTTCGGGGGCCGGAGTGCCCCGGAGGCCGTCGTGAGCCCCCTGGGCCGCGTCCTCGTGGCGCTGATCGGGTTCTACCGGCGGGCGATCTCTCCGCTGCTCGGCCCTCACTGCCGCTTCGCTCCCACGTGCTCGGCCTACGCCGCCGAGGCGATCCAGACGCACGGGGCGTTCCGGGGGGGCTGGATGGCCGTGAAGCGGGTCGCTCGCTGCCATCCGTGGTCCGCGGGTGGCGTCGACCACGTCCCGCCTGCCCGCGGGCGCGCGGGCCGCCTCGGCGGGACGCCCGAGGGAGAGCCCTCCTAGATGGGTTTCTTCGAGCTCTTCTCCACCGCCCTCGCCGGGTTCTTCGCCCTGATCCCGAGCTACGGCCTCGCGATCATCCTGCTGACGCTCGCGGTCCGGCTCCTGCTGCTCCCGCTCTCGATCAAGCAGACGAAGTCGATGCGCGAGATGCAGGCGATCCAGCCCGAGATCAAGCGCCTGCAGGCGAAGCACAAGGGCGACCGCCAGAAGATGAACGAAGAGCTGATGGCGCTCTACAAGGAGCACGGGGTCAACCCGTTCGGCGGGTGCTTCCCGCTCCTCATGCAGTTCCCCGTGCTGATCGGGCTCTTCTACGTCATCCGGGATCCGCTGAAGTACATGGGCGACGTCGTCGAGAACTCGGCGCTCGCCGACGGGCTGCGCGACATCCCGGTCCAGATCAACAGCTTCCTCGGGATCCACCTCAACTGCTCCGCGAACGGGACCCTGACGGGTCAGCACGACGTCGGCGAGGGCACGGCCGCCCTGTTCGAGGCGTGCGGGAGCGGGTTCGTCACCGCCCTGCCCTACCTGGGCCTCGTGCTCTTCATGGGCTTCACGACCTACTACCAGCAGAAGCAGATGCAGCGCTCGACGCCGGACAGCCCGCAGGCACAGCAGATGCAGATGATCACCAAGGTCATGCCGCTGCTGCTGATGGTGTTCTCGTTCAACTTCCCGGCCGGTGTCGTCATCTACTGGGTCACGACGAACCTGTGGACGATCGTCCAGCAGCGGATCATCCTCGCCGCCCATCCGCCGGTGGTGCTCGGCGCCGGAGGCGGCGCGACGCTCCCGAAGAAGGGGGCCGGCAAGACCCCGGCCACGACGAAGGCCACGACGGCGAACGCGTCGAAAGCTTCCCCGAACGGCGGCAAGCGGCCTGAGGGGGCCGCCTCGAAGCCACATCCTTCGAGCAAGAAGAAGAGGAAGAAGTGACCGAGGAACGAGAAGAGTCGTACGCGGACGCCGAGCTGGAGCAGCCCCTGGAGGGCGACCCGCCTGCGGAGTCGGGGGCCGAGGAGGAGCTCGAGCCGGCGACGCCGGAAGACGTCGCCTCCACGGCCGAGGAGTTCGTCTCCGGCCTGCTGAAGTCGCTCGAGCTCGAGGGCGAGGTGAGCTCGAGCGTCGAGGGCGACACGGCGACCGTCGAGGTGTCCGGCGAGGCCCTGGGCGGGCTGATCGGCCGCCGGGGCCAGACGCTCGACGCGCTCCAGGAGATCACGCGGACGGCCGTCCAGCGACGGCTGCGGGGCCGCGTCCGGGTGCTCGTCGACGTCGAGGGGTACCGGGCACGGCGGCGGGCCTCGCTGGCTGAGTACGCACGGTCGATAGCCGAGCGGGCCAAGGAGCGCGGGACCGAGATCGAGCTGGAGCCCATGACCGCCTACGAGCGCAAGGTCGTCCACGACGCCGTAGCCGAGATCGACGGGGCGACGAGCTTCAGCGAGGGCGTGGAGCCGAACCGGAAGGTCGTCGTCCGCGGCGAGTAGCCCGCATGTTTCACGTGAAACATCGTCGGGCCTCGCCACGAACCCGTCAGCGCGCGCGAACAGGAACTCGGCCTGCCGCGTAAAACCTCTCCTGGATACCGCCCGGCGGAGGCGGCCTAGATCGAGGAGCAATCAATGAGGGCACGCAAGCTTGCGGTCACCGCGCTGGCCATGGGTCTCGTAGTCGGTTCTCTCGGCGTCGCCGAGGCAGCGAAGAAGAAGAAGAAGCCGAAGCCTGCGGCCCCCGTGGCCGTCGACCAGACCTTCTACATGCGTCGCGACGCCTGCACCGGTGCGGGCGCCGACAGTGCCGACAACGCACGGCTCAGCCTCGTGGACGGCGTCGACGAGGGCAACCTCTGCGGATGGGGCGAGAGCGGCCTCCTCAACGAGGCGGTAATCGCCAGCGGTCAGCTCGACGCAGTCGCAGACGTGTGGCCGGTCGCCGACGGTCTCCCGCTCACCGTGGACGCGACCAAGCCGATCTCGGGCAAGCTCCAGATGGTCTCGTCGTTCCTGGGCGCGGCGCCCGACAACGGTCTTGCCGGCGGCAACGTCGAGGTCGTCATCGACTTCACCGGCGTGTCCGGCGGCGAGGAGGTCGTCGTCGGTACGGCCACGGCCTCGTACCAGGTCACCCCTGCTTCGTCCCGCTACGAGGTCCCCTTCGAGATCAAGCTCGACGGCGCACTGGACAAGAAGTCGTTCGAGGCGCTGACGATGACGACCACGATCCGTGGTGCGAACTTCGGCCACGGCCTGTACGAGCTGGACCAGCCGGCTTCGACCGTCGTCATCCCCTCGTGGGTGGTCCGCTAGACAAAAGCAACACAAGGATTCGAAAGAGGGGCCGAAGACGGCCCCTCTTTCGCGTCCGGGGTACGTTTCACGTTTTACATGGACCCGAACGAGCTACTTCGCCGGTACGCCGCCCTGGTGCGCGAGTGGGCCCCCCGGCTCGATCTGGTGTCGCCTCGTGACCTCGAGCGGTTCGAGGAGCGCCACGTGGAGGATTCGCTGCGGGCCGCCCCCCTGCTCGACGAGCTCCCCGAGGGGCCGTGCGTCGACGTCGGATCGGGGGCCGGGCTTCCCGGGATCCCGCTCTCCATCGCCCGACCCGAGCGGCATTGGACCCTTCTCGAGCCCCGGCAGCGCCGGGCCGCTTTCCTCGAGGAGGCCGTCCGGAGGCTGGGCCTCGACTGCGAGATCGTCGCCGCGACCGCCGAGCAGGCGGCCCGGGACCCCCGCCTGGCGGGAGCCCACGTCCTCGTGACGGCCCGCGCGGTGGCCGATCCGGCAGCCGTGAGAGAGCTCGCCGAGCCGCTCTTGAGCCCGGGCGGCGTCACGCTCGTCTTCACCGGCCCCGACGCCGCCGCCCCTTTCGATGCCGACGAATGGGAGCCGGGGCTGACTATCATGCGGAAGAAGTGACCGACAACTCCTCCAAGAACTGGAAACTCCTGGAACGGCGCCCCATCCAGGGGGGCCGCGGCCGGATCGTCTGCGTCGCCAACCAGAAGGGCGGCGTGGCCAAGACGACGACGTCGGTCAACCTGGCCGCCGGCCTGGCCCTGCGGGGCCACCGGGTCCTCGTCGTCGACGTCGACCCGCAGTCGAACGCAGCGACCGGCCTCGGGATCGACCACCGGAACGTCGAGCGCTCGACGTATCACCTGCTGTTGGGCGACGCGACCCTCGACGACGTGATCCGGCCGACCGCGATCAAGAACCTCGACTGTGCCCCGGCCTCGCTGGACCTCGCGGGGGCCGAGGTCGAGCTCGTCAGCACGATGGCGCGCGAGAGGCGGCTCGGGGAGGCTCTGGCGGGCGCGGCCGAGCGCTACGAGCTGATCTTCCTGGACTGCCCGCCGTCACTGGGGCTCTTGACCGTCAACGCACTGGCGGCCGCGCAGGACCTCTTCGTGCCGGTCCAGTGCGAGTACTACGCGCTCGAAGGCCTCGGCCAGCTCCTCGGGAACGCCGAGCGGGTGCGCCGGAGCCTCAACCCCGACCTCCGCATCGCGGGCTTCCTCCTGACGATGTACGACGGCCGGACGAAGCTGTCGAGCCAGGTCGAGAACGACGTGCGTTCCCACTTCGGCGAGCTCGTGTTCGAGACGCGCATCCCGCGCAGCGTCCGGCTGTCCGAGGCCCCCTCGTTCGGCGAGCCCGTGCTCACGCTCGATCCCTCGTCGCGCGGCGCCGTCGCGTACCGCCTACTCGCCGCCGAGGTCGAGACCCTGTACGGCCTCGAGGTCCACAAGCCTCCGCCTCCCCCGCCGGCTCCCGCACCGGTGCTCACCGCCTCCCGCCCGTCGACTCCGGGGCCCGGGGGCCGCGGCTACGGGGTGAAGACACCCCGGCCCGACCTCCCCGACTCGGTCTGGCCCCGGGGCGAGCCGTTCACGGTTCCCGGCCCGTGACCAGGAAGTCCGGACTCGGCCGCGGGCTCGACGCGCTGCTTCCGTCGGGAGGCGGAGGCGAGGCGCCCGAGGCGCGCGGCAACCTCCTCGAGCTTCCCCTCGACGCGATCGTCGCGAACCCACACCAGCCGCGGCGCACGTTCGACGAGGCGGGGATCGCCGAGCTCGCGACGTCGATCGGCGAGCTGGGGATCCTGCAGCCGCTGCTCGTCCGCGACCTTGGTGGTGGGACCTACGAGCTCATCGCCGGCGAGCGCAGGCTGCGCGCGGCCCATGCGGCAGGCCTCAAGACCGTCCCCGCGATCGCCGTCGAGACCGACGAGCGCGGCTCCCTCGAGCGGGCGATCGTCGAGAACATCCACCGCGCCGACCTCAACCCGATCGAGGAAGCCGCGGCCTACCGCCAGCTGATCGCCGAGGCCGGGCTGACGCAAGAGGAGCTCGGCGACCGCCTCGGCAAGAACAGGGTGACGATCACGAACGCGCTCCGCCTCCTCGACCTCCCGACCTCCTTGCAGCGTCTGCTGATCGAGGGGAAGCTCAGCGCCGGGCACGGCCGGGCACTGCTGCGGCTGTCCGACAACCCGTTCCAGGAGCGGATGGCCCGCCGGGCCGCGGAGGAGAAGCTCTCCGTGCGCGAGACGGCGGACGAGGTCGCGCGCTACCTCGCTATGACCGGGGGCGTCACGGCGGGGAGAGCCGGGTCACGCCGCGCGGCCGAGGAGTCGGGGGCCGTCGCCGAGGCGCAGCGGAGGCTCGGCGACCACCTCCAGACGCGCGTGAAGGTCACCATGGGCGCCCGCAAGGGAAAGATCACGCTGGACTTCGTCTCGCCCGACGACCTCGCCAGGATCGTCGCGGCGATAACCGGCCGGCCTCCCAGCGACTAGACCGGCGTCGACGCGTAGTACCGGCTGACGCCGGTCGCGATCGCGTCGGCGAGCGCGGCCCGGAAGTCCGCCTCTTCGAGCCTCTTCGCCTCGTCGGGGTTCGACACGAACACCGGCTCGACGAGGACCGCAGGCATCCGCGTCTCGCGGAGCACCGTGTACGAGCAGGCGTGGCTGCGGCAGTCGCGCACGCCGAGCGCCACGAGCCCCTCCTGGATCGACTCGGCCAGCGACCGTCCCGCCGCCGAGGTGTGGAAGTAGTAGGTCGAGGCCCCCTCGGCGGTCGGCTCCTCGTGCTCGTTGAGATGAAGCGACAGGAAGACGTCGCCCGCCACCTCGTTCGCGCGGCGGGCCCGCTCGGATGCGTCCGGCGCCTCCGCCTCGGTCCGGGTGAACCGCACCCGGGCCCCCATTCCGCTCAGCTTGTCCGCGAGCCTCACCGCGAGGTCCCACGCGACGTCGGCCTCCAGAAGCCCTGCCGCGGCGCGGGCTCCCGGGTCGGAGCCACCGTGGCCGGGGTCCAGCACGACGAGCGCGCCGTGCAGGTCGGGCGAGCGCCGGAGCTCTTCGCGCAGCTGCGCCGTCGTCCCCGGACGATCGACGCGCAGTCCCGCGAGCGCACTCTGCGAGCGCGGCCCCCAGATGCCGTCCTCCGCGACGCCGTACTCCTTCTGGAACTCCTTCACGCCGCGGGCCGTGTCCTCGCCGAAGATCCCGTCCTCGCGGCCCGAGTCGAACCCGAGCGCGTTCAGCCTCTTCTGGAGCAGCGACACGTCGTCGCCGCGGAACGGCGGGACCTTGAGGTAGAGGCTGCGGTCGCCGAGCCGCCACGACGCCTCGACGAGCTCGGTCCACGTGTTAGGCCCGACGATCCCGTCGACCAGGACCCCGCGCGTCTGCTGGAAGGTCCTCACCGCGTGCCGCGTCGAGTCGCCGAAGACACCGGCCTCGTCGTCGACGGCCAGGCCGAGCGCGCGCAGGCGCGCCTGGACGTCGGCCACCTGCTGTGACCGGTCGCCCTGGCGGATGAGGCCCTCTATCCCGGCGTCCCGCCGAGCCGGCCCGCTCGTCACGCTCCGTCCCTTCGCACCGCAGCATCGTAAAGGCGGCGGACCAGGGGGTAGGGGTTGACCCAGGTCCCGTCCGGCTCCTGGATCCCGAGGTGCAGGTGGTAGGTGAACTCGTCCCGGTGACCGGGGGTGGCGCCGTAGCCGGTGTTGCCGACCTCGCCGAGCTGTTGCCCCGCCGCGACGGGGCTGCCGATCGAGAGGCCGGGGGCGAAGCTGCTCAGGTGCGCGTAGAACCAGTAGCGTCCGTCGTCTCCGCGCACGCCCACGCGCCAGCCGCTGTAGAAGGTCCAGCCGAGCTGCTCGACCCGGCCCCCGAGGATCGCGACGACCGGCGTGCCCGGCTCGGCGAAGACGTCGGTCCCCTCGTGGCGGCCGATCAGCTGCCACCCGTCGGCGGTCCGTCGCATGCGGGGGTCGTGCCAGTCGTCGGTGAAGTTGATCACCGAGTACCAGCCCGACCGCACGATCGGGAAGACCATGCGCGGCGCCGGCTGCGCCCGAGGCGCGGGGGCGGACACGGCCACGAGCAGAACTGCGGGCAGGGCGCGCGAGAGGAGGGACCGCACGACTACGAGACTCGCAGAGCTCCGGGAGGGTTCGCTACCAGAAACGCTCGGTGATCGGCACGTCCTCGAGGAAGCGCTCGGCGTCGATCGCGGCCATGCACCCCATGCCCGCGGCCGTGATCGCCTGGCGGTACCTGAAGTCGACGACGTCGCCGGCGGCGAACACGCCCTCGACCGAGGTGGCCGTCCCGTCGTGCGTGACGATGTATCCGCCCGAGAGGTCGAGCTGGCCCTCGAACAGCGACGTGTTCGGGGTGTGGCCGATCGCGACGAACACGCCGGCGGCGGGAAGGTCCGTCTCGGCCCCCGTCTTCACGTTCAGCAACGTCGCGCTAGCGACCTTGCCGTTGCCGTTGATCTGCTTCACGACGGAGTCGAAGACGAACTCGATCTTGGTGTTCGCACGAGCGCGGTCCTGCATGATCTTCGAGGCACGCAGAGACTCGCGGCGGTGCACGACCGTGACCTTCGACGCGAACTTCGTCAGGAAGTTGGCCTCCTCCATGGCGGAGTCGCCACCGCCGACCACGACGATCTCCTGGCCGCGGAAGAAGAACCCGTCGCAGGTCGCGCACGTCGACACTCCGTGGCCGAGGAGCTCGCGCTCGCCGGGGACGCCCAGCATCCGCGCGGACGCACCGGTCGAGATGATCACGGCGCCGGCCTCGTAGGTCGTCGACGCGGTCTCGACGACGAACGGCTTGCGCGAGAAGTCGACGGAGGTGACGTTGTCGGTGAGGAACTCGGTCCCGAAGCGCGCGGCCTGCTTGCGCATCGCCTCCATGAGCTCGGGGCCCATGATCCCGTCGACGAAGCCGGGATAGTTCTCGACCTCGGTCGTCAGCATGAGCTGGCCGCCGGCCTCGATCCCCTCGATGACGAGCGGTTCGAGGCTCGCGCGGGACGTGTAGACCGCTGCGGTCAGGCCGGCCGGGCCGGACCCGATGATGATCACGCGTCGCTGCTCGGGCATCTCGTTCACACCCTATCGAACCGAGCCGAGCGGTCCGATGTTCCCCGCGTCAGCCTGAGTCGATGCGCTCGAACAACGTGTCGATCGGCTGCTCGCACACGTCGATCTCCCACACCCACATCAGGTAGCGGTCGAGCGTCCGCGAGCCGGGGTCGCCGGTGACGAAGCCGACCACGAGCGCGCGCCGGCCGTCGTACTCGCCGACGGTCGCGTACGTGGGGATGAGCGAGCCGTCCTGCGGGAGCGTGGCGGCGCACGCCTCGATCTGGGGGCCGAGCGCGACCGCGTCCGTAGTCAGTTGCTCGAGGAAGCGGTCGTACAGACCCGGCCCGTCCTCCGGCCGGTAGGAATCGGCGAACGACCGGAACAGGCGCCCTCGCCCGATCTCCGAGAGCTCGGACGTCGTGATCGTGCCCCCGTCGGGGTCGAAGACCGGCGCGGGCTGCTCGGGCCCGGCGAAGTCCGACTCGGTCGAAGCCTGGCCGGTCGCCGCGGTCAGCCCGCGTCGCCGTCCCCGCTTGTCCTCGACCTGGCCGCCTGCCTGGGACTGGGCCGCCGAGTCGTCGGCGCCCCCCGCGTCCGCCCCCCCCTCCCCTGCGCGGCTGAACGGCTGGAGCGCGGTCTCGGCGGCATCGTCGGCGCCGCCCCCCAGCGTCATCACGAGGACCCCCGCAAGGACGGCCGCGGCGGTGGCCGCCGGTGCGATCCAGCGAGCCCAGCGCCGCTCGGGTGCGGCAGCCCCGGCCACGTCGGCGTTCGCCCTCGCGGTGAACAGCTCCTGCGCGAGGCCTCGTTGGAGACGGGCGCGTTCGACGTCGTCCAGGGGGCGAGCGTCGACCCCGTCGGTGACCGCGAGAGCGGCGACCGCCCGCTCCTCGGCCCGGCAGTCGCCACCGGTCGCGAGGTGCGCGCGCACCTCGTCGGAGACGTCGTCCGGCAGCTCCCCGCGGGCGTACCCGCGGAGCAGCTCCGAGCACCTGTCGTGTGTCATGGCCTCATCCATCCTGGTCCTTGGACGCCGAGGTCGGCGCGGGTTGTTCCAAGAGCTCCGCGAGCCGCCTCCGCCCGCGGCTGATCCTCGACTTGACCGTCCCCAGCGCGACGCCGGTGATCTGCGCGATCTCCTCGTACGGGATGGCGCCGAGGTCGTGCATCAGGACGGCGTCGCGGTACTCGTCCGGCAGCTGAGCGAGTGCGCGGGCGAGGTCGAGCCGCAGCCCCACGACCTCTTCGGTGCCGATCCCGGGACGCGGACGCTCGGGCAGCTCGTCGGTCGGCTCGGGCAGACGCCGCCTCTTCCGCAGCAGGTCGCGGCACGCGTTCACCGCCACCCGGTAGAGCCACGTCGTGAACGCGGCCTCCGCTCGGAACGAACCCGCCTGCCGGAACACCGACACGAACGTGTCCTGCGTCGCGTCGAGCGCGTCGGCGCGGTCGCCCATTATCCGGACCGCGATCCCGAACACGCGGTCCTCGTGGCGGCGGACCAGCGCGGAGAAGGCCGACTGGTCGCCCGCTGCTGCTTGCTTCAGCAGGTCTTCGTCGGTCAGCGCCTCGCGCCGGCTAGGAGCTTCCACGGAGCGTGACTTCCTGGATCTCGACCGTCCCCCCGCCCTCGCCGGGGAGCTTCGTTATCCACACGAGCCAGTAGCGGGCCCCAACCTCCTCGTCGAAGGTCACCTCCTCGGAGGCACCCGCGGCGTCCACCGAGCCCACTTCCTCCAAGTCGGCGGCGACCTGGGGGGCGGAGTCGCCCGCGCGGATCTCGAAGGTGAACCCCGGGGTGGAGGTGGCTATCTCGACCGACGTGACGTCCTGCGCGGAGCCGAGGTCGAGGACGAGCCCGATCCCGCTCTTGCCGATGAGCTCGAGCGAATCCTGGTAGTCCTCCGCGCCCCATGCGGTCGAGGGGTTCCCGTCGATCGCCAGCGGCGCTTCGTCCGAGTGCTCGTCGCCGTCCCCGTCCGGGTCGAGCGACCCCGCTTCGGCGACCTCGAGCGGGGCCCCCGCGCCGCCTCGAGCCGGGCCGGACCGACTGTCGGGCCGGGACCGCCCGCCGCCCGACGGCTCGTCTTCGAGGAGGCGGGGCACGAGGAACGCGAGGAGGAGCCCGAAGACGATCAAGGCGAGGACCGGGCCGACCCACCGGGTGTCGCTGCGGTGGGGCTCGGCCGGGGTCGTCTCGCGTTCGAGCGACGGGGGCCGCGCGATCACCGCGGTCGTGCCCCCGGAGGGCGTTCCCTCCAGCGCGCGTCGCATCTCGTCGGCCGACGACCACCTCTGCTCGGGATCCTTCGCGAGGGCCTTCGTCACGGTCGCGTCGAGGTGGCGCGGGACGTGCGGCTTGAGGGCGCGCAGCGGCGTCGGCTGATCCTTCAGGTGCATCATCGCCGTGGCCACGTCGGTCTCGGCCTTGAACGGCGGCCGGCCGGCCAGCAGCTCGTAGAGGACGACGCCCGTCGAGTAGACGTCGGAGCGCGCGTCGGGCTCCCCGCCGGCGGCCTGCTCCGGCGAGATGTACGTCACAGTGCCGAGGATCGAGCCGGTCGTCGTGATGTCGCCGCTCCCGTACGCGGCCTTCGCGATCCCGAAGTCCGCCACCTTGAGCGTGCCGTCGTCCGAGAACAGGACGTTGTCCGGCTTGACGTCGCGATGGACCACGCCGGCGCGGTGCGCGAAGTCGAGCGACGAGCAGATCGCCGCGGCGATCCCGCAGGCACGCCCGGGGTCGAAGGCGCGCTCGGCGGCGACGAGGTCGGTCAGCGTCCCGCCGGCGCAGTGCTCCATGACGATGTAATGACGCTCGCCCTCGTCGGTCGCGTCGGTGCCGGTGTCGTAGATCGCGACGATCCCCGGGTGCCCGAGCCCCGCCGCGGCGACGGCCTCGCGCCGGAACCGCTCGAGGAAGGCAGGGTCCTCGGAGAGGTGGGGATGGAGGATCTTGACGGCGACGGGCCGGGCCAGGACCTCGTCGCGTGCCTTGTAGACGGAGCCCATCCCGCCGCGGGCGAGGAGCTCCTCGAGCACGTAGCGGTCGGCGATGGTGATCGCGGGGGCCGCGCCGGGCACGTCCCGGCGGTCCGAAGCCATGGCCCGAAGACTAGTTCGTGTCCGCCCGTGCGCTCGCTGTCGCCGTCGCCCAGTCCTCTATCGCACCTATGCGGCCCACGATCAGCGTATCCGCCGTTCGCCTCGTTTCCACGTGGAACACTCCCTCGGCGTCGAAGCGGGCCGACACGATCCGCACGCCCTTCTCGCGGGCGACGTCGTACACCGCGCGGCACGTCGGATCGACGGCCCGGCGGGTGCAGTCGCGGTTCGGGATGATCTCGGCCCCCGACCCCATGCGCGTCACGACCTCGAGCGCCACCTCGTCGGTCGCGCTGTCGAGCGAGAAGTAGTTCACGACGATCGACCCCCCGTCGAACAGGACGACGCCCATGAGGGCCAGGCCCACCACGAGGCGGGCGAGCCACGCGAAGACGATGCCGCTCTCGTCGCGGCCGAACGCTCGGAGGTCCACGCGTTCATTATCGGCCTCGGCCGGACTTCTCATGAGGCTTTACGGCGCCGCACGAGCGCGGCGACGTGGTCCAGCTCGGGCACGCGTAGCAGCCGGGCGAACGCGAGATAGGAGATCGCGCCCGCGGCGACCGGGACGACTACCTCCGACAGGGTGGCCGCGAAGGTCCCCTCGGCCGTCACCGCCCTGACGCCGCGGAGCGCGAGCCAGACGACGGCCCCCATCGCGACCGCGGCCGCGACCGTGCGCGCGGTCCCCGCGAGGAACCCGGCCCGGCCCAGTCTCCGCGCGAGCAGACGCTCTTGCGCGAACGCGCCGGCGACGTAGCCGCACGCGTGACCGGCGGCGAGCCCGCGCACGCCGTAGACGTGGAAGAGCGGGACGTTGAGCCCGGTGGTGAGCGCGACCGCGCCGCAGTTGACGAGGAACGGCGTCTTCGTGTCCTGCAGCGCGTAGAACGCACGCAGCGAGAGCTGGAACAGCGAGAACGGGACGAGGCCGACGACGAACACGCGCAGCACGCCGGCGATCAGCTCGGTCGAGCGCTCGGTGACGACGCCGCGCTCGACGAGAAGCCGCACGATCGGCTCGCCCAGGACGAAGTAGCCGACGGCGGCGGGGAGGACCAGGAAAACCGTCGCGCGGACCCCGGTCGAGAAGCGCTCCGCGAACCCTGCCCAGTCGCGGTCGACGGCGAGCGCGCTCATCCCCGGCAGCAGCGCGGTGACGATCGACACCGCGAACAGCCCGTGCGGGAGCATGAAGAAGATGAACGCGTTGACGTACGCGGTGTAGCCGCCCTGCTGCTCGTTCGCGAGGATCTGCACGACGAAGTAGCCGATCTGGTTCACGACGACGTAGGCGATCACGAACAGCGAGAGCCGCCACAGCTTGCGGAACGCCGGATGCCTGAACTGGAGCGTGAGCCGGTAGCGCCCGAGCCCGCGCAGGAACGGCAGCTGCGCGAGCGCCATCAGCACGACGCCGGCCGTCGTCCCGAGCCCGATCAACAGCAGCTGCGACGTCGAGACCGTCTCGAGCGTCACCCTCCCGTACAGCTGGTAGAAGGTCACGAACACCGCGACGACCGCGAGGTTGTTGAGTATCGGCGTGTACATCGGGGCGCCGAAGCGCCGGTGCGCGTTGAGCAGCCCCGCGGTGATCGCCGTCAGCGCGAAGAACACCATCTGCGGCAGGAACAGCCGCAGGAGGAACGTCAAGGCCTCGCGCTGGTGCTCTACCTGGTCGCCTTCGAGCCGCAGTGCGTACAGCTTCGCGATCCAGGGGGCCGCGACGATCCCGGCGATGGTCATCGCGGAGAGAACTACGAGCGCGAGGTTGAGGATGCCGCTTGCGACCTCCCACGCCCTGTCGCGGCCCTCTTTCTCGAGCAGCTCCACGAACACCGGCACGAACACCGACGTCAACACGCCGCCAAGGATCAGCTCGTAGACGATCGTCGGGAAGGTGTTGGCGAGGTTGTAGGTGTCGGTGAGCCTCGTCTCGGCGACCCCGAGCGCGGCGACGATCGCGGCGAGGCGCGCAACGCCCGTGATGCGGGAGAAGACGGTGCCGAGGGTCATGAGCGCGGTGGCCCGCGCGCCCGCACCTCTCAAGTCGCCGCCGCTTGTTCCTCGCGCGCGCGGCGGCGCCGGACCGCCCGGTACGCGTAGAACGAGATCAGGAACGCGAGCGCGCCGAGCGTGATGCCGAGCGCGATCTGGTTGAGCTCCGTCGACCGGACCGAGATCACGAGCTCGTCGACGACGGAGCCGCTCGGCGTCGTCGCCGTGAGCTCCACCTGGAACACGCCGCTCGTCTGTGCCGCGACCGACGCCTGGACGGGTGTCGTCGCGCGCGGCGGGAACTCGGCGGGGAGGTCGAGGTCGTCGACGACGAGGTTCGGTGACTCGAGGGCGACGTCGAGCCTCACCGGGTAGTCGTTGTCGTTCGTGACGAGGAACTGCACGTCCGTGGACCGGGACGTCATCGTGATCTCGGGGGCCGCGCGTATCGCGATGCGACCGAGGTGCCTCTCGGCCTCCAGCCGCGCCTCTTCCGCGAACGCGGCTCCGACCTCGGCGAGCGTCTCGTCGCTCCACCACGTCCGTCCGTACGCCACGAGGATGTCGCGCTCGAGCCGCGTCACGAGCGCTTCGGGCGCGCCGATCTCGCGCACGTCGTCGACGACCTGCTCCGCGTCTGCGAGCCGGTCGAAGTAGGACTCGTCGGGCGTGCGCGGGAGGTCCCCGATCACGCTGACGGGCTGCCGCTCCACGGGGGCCGCCGACTGGTCGAGACCCTGGTTCGGCGTCAGCGTCGACAGCCACGGCGCCCGGGCGAACGCTCGGAACATGAGCCCCGCGAGCTTGGGGCGCGGGTGCCACAGCGACGGCATCGTCGCCTGGATGACGCGGTCGGTGCGGCCCGGCAGCTCCTCGCGGATCATCGCGGTCTCGGCGAGCAGCCGCTGGAGGTCGAGCCGGTCCTCCCCCGGCTGGGCGAGCGCGATGAAACGTTGCTGGAGCCCGGCGTCGGCCTCGTACCCGACGGTGCCGGCGACCGCCACGGGGCAGGCGAAGGACGCGAACGACTCGGGGCATCCGGCCGCGTCGGGGTTCACCGGCGGCACCAACGACTGCGCGGAGAAGAACGTCCGTGTCCCGGTCTCGGCGCTGAGCGCGCGGAGCTCGGTGAGCGCGCGGCCGTCCAGACGCCCCGCCGGTGGGAAGACCCAGCGCCTCGTGAACCCCGACTTCCGCAGCTCGAGGGCCCCGAGGACCTCCTCCGCCACGGTGAGCTGGCGCGCGATGGGGCCGGGCGTCGCGGCGTCGGTGTGCGCGAGCGCGGGGAGGTCGGCGAACGAGTACGGGACGAGCAAAGGCTGGACGCCGTTCGTGTCGAGCAGCTTCGTCAGCGCGTCGAGGGCCGCCGCGGCGTTCTGCGCGGCGGGGGCGTCACGCGGGACCTGCTCCTCGGCCCCGTCGGATGCGCCGCGGGTGTAGCCGTCGGCCATGTCCGCGATCTCCTCGACGAGGCGCGGCGTCGGAGCGAGCGCGAAGTGGAGGCCCGCCCCTGCCGCCTCGGTCATCGCGTCGAGCGTCCCGCGCATCCACCCGTCCCCCGCGAGCGCCTCCTCGAGCGGGACCACTCCGTTTTCGGTCTCCTCGAAGACGCCGTCCGGCCCCCGTGCCGCGAGGTCGTTCAGCGGGACGACGAGCACGGTCGACAGCTGGGTCTCCAGCGGCTCGCCGGGGTAGTAGACGAGCTGGGTCACGACCGACGCCCCGAGCGGGATCCCGTTCGGGTCGGCGAGGTCGATGCCGAGCGGATAGACGCCGCCGCTCCCGAGCGCGAGCGTCGAGAGCTCGGACACCGGCGTGCGGACGGCCACGACCTTCGAGTCGCCCGCCGGGACCACGGCGTCGAACTGCTCGAACGTGACGGCGGTGGGCGAACCGAAGGGGTCGCCGTCGAAGCTCTCCTCCAGGGCCGACCGGCTGGTGACTCGCTCGTAGGACGAGATCTGGAGGCGGAAGCCCTCGAGCGGAGCTTCGGAGAGGTTCGTGACCTTGATCCCGACGTCGAGCGGGTCGTCCGCGCCGTGCCAGAACCTCTGCGTGACGAGCGTGATCGTGTAGAGCGGCTCCTGCGCAGCGGCGGGAGGCACCACGGGCCCGGCAAGGAGCGCGGCGACGACGCTCGGGATCAGGAATCGGGCCCGGCTGGACATGGAGCCAGCATAAGGACCGCGGCGTCTAGGGGGCCGGGGCCTACCCCTGCACGCGCTAGCACGCGCTGACTCAACTACGGTTCGAATCGGGGCGCTCTGTCGTCAGCGGTTCGGTAGATATGACCGAAACGCTGATCGAAGACCTCCTTCCGCTCCACCGCGAGCGCCTGCGCCAGTCGACTCATCGTCACCGTGAACTTGTCGAAAAATCCGACCTGTCCAAGCAAGACCGCCCAAGGCGGTTCCCACTTGGTGAAGAATCCGACTTCTGCTTCCCAGGAAGTAAGCGGAGAATCCGCCGAGGCGAGCTCTGGAAACAGCTCGATCG
>DASQDO010000098.1:0-2582 GCA_035634135.1 Actinomycetota bacterium | reverse complement strand
GTGAAGGGGGCCCGGAGCTGCCGGACGAGGTCGAGCCTGATCTGGTCGCCCTCGACGATCTCGAGCGCCTCCAGCGCCTCGAGCCGGTACGTCAGCGAGTCCGCGGCGTCGACGACGCCGATGGTCGCCTCGGTCACCCGCTCCACCGCACGCGTCCCGTGCCCCGCGATCGGGACGATCGAGAGCACGTCGGCTGCGAACCCGTCGAGCTTCTCGCCGGCGGCCTCGAGGTGGCGGCGGGCGTTCCGCAGAGCCTCGCGGTCGAGGTCGGCGACGGAGCCGGACAGCGCGGAGCGCGCCTCGTAGAGCTCGCCGCCGACGGCGATCGCGAGGTACCCCGAGAGCCCGGCGACCACGAGGAGGAAGGCGACGAAGGCGATGAGGAGCTTGACCTTCACGGCGACACTCTACGAGCGGGCCCGGGCGGGGGAGTGGCCGGGGCGAGACGACCCAACCCAGTGATATCGGTGGCTCGGGGCCGCTCCTTTAGCCCTCGGATCGAAGTTTCTTCGCGTTCTCTGCGTCGCCGCCCCCGACGGCGCCGAGGCGCCTCCTCATCACGACGATCTCCTTGATCGTCCGGGCTATGACCTTCGGGGTCGCGCCCTTCGGCCGGCCCGCCGCGCGCGGGTAGTGGGGGACCCCCACCTCGGTCACCCGTACGCCGGCCATCCGGGCCCTGATGAGCAGCTCGGGGGAGATGAAGGCCGAGCGCGACACGAGGTCGGGCCGAATCCGGTCGAGGACCTCGCGGGAGAAGAGCTTGAAAGCGCAATCGACGTCGCGCAGCCGCAGCCCGAAGACCGCCTTCAAAACGGCGTGGTACACCCGCGCGACCACGAGACGATGCCAGGGGTCGTTGCGCTTCTGCCGGTAGCCGACGACGAACGAGGACTCGTCGTAGTGCTCGAGCAGGCGCTCTATGTCGTCGAGCCTGAACTGCCTGTCGGCGTCGGTGAAGAAGACCGCGTCGCCCTTCGCGGCGGCGAGGCCCGAGCGCAGGGCTTCCCCGTATCCTCGGTTCACCTCATGGCTGACCAGACGGACACGCTCCCGGCCCGCGGCGTACGCGGTGACGACCTCGGCGGTGCGGTCGCTTGACCCGTCGTCCACCACGATGACCTCGAAGTCCTCCGCGAACCGGGGCAGGGTCTCGAGGGCCTCGTCGAGGACCGCCGCGACGTTCTCCTCCTCGTTGAAGGCGGGGAAGAAACACGACAGGAGAGGGATACGTGACCTGCCGCCGTCTACGGTCATCCTCGGCATTGTTGCACTGGTCGTCGTCCCACGGGTCCTTCTGTTCGTCACGGGCCTCGCGGCGTCGGCGGAGCACTCCGGGCAGGAGCTCGACGACGCGGCGACCGCGATGTGGCACCACTGGGACCCGGGCCACTACCTCCGCATAGCCGACGTCGGGTACCTGTCCTCGGGCGAGGACGCTCTATTCATCGTCTTCTTCCCCCTGTTCCCTTTACTCGTGGCGGGGGCCGGGCTCGTCCTGCGAAACGTCACCGTGGCGTCGCTCGTCGTCACGACCGCTGCCTCGATCGCGTCGGGGTTCCTGCTGTACCGGCTCGTGCGGCTGGACCACCCCGAGGGCCAGGCCCGCGGCGCGGTCGTCCTGCTGTTCGCGTTCCCGACCGCGTACGCGCTCTTCGCGCCGTACTCCGAGGCCGTTTTCCTCGCGGCGGTGCTCGGGTCGGTCTACGCCGCGCGGACCGGCCGGTGGTGGCTGGCGGGGCTCGCGGGGATGGCCGCCACCGCGACGCGGATCGTCGGGCTGGCGCTCGTGCCCGCGCTGCTGGTGGAGGCGTTCCTCGCCCAGCGCGGCGACGGACGCGGCCCCCGCAAGCTGCTCGCGATCGGTCTCGTCCCGCTCGGCTTCGCCGCCTACCTCGGGATCAACCAGGTGGTCCACGGCGACCCGCTGCACTTCCTCCAGGTACAGGAGGACCACTGGTACCAGCGCATGGTCGCGCCGTGGACCCCGGTGACCGACGCGATCGAGGCGATGCGGGGGGCCGAGCTCACCGTGGAGACGTTCCTCGTCCATCCCGCCCGGCTGCTCGCGATCGCCTTCGCAGTCGCCGTCCTCGCCGTGGGCTGGCGTTCGCTGCGCGCCACCGACCGCGTCTTCTCCGCCGCCACGGTGCTGATGGTGCTGTCGGCGTCGTGGCTGATCAGCCTGCCCCGGTACCTGCTCGCGATCTACCCGCTGTTCACGACGATGGGAGCGCTCGGGCGCCGGCGCGCCCTGCTGTGGGCTGCGGCCGCGCTGTGCTTCGTGCTGCAGGTGCTGCTGTTCTCGCGCTTCGCCCGGGGGATGTGGGCGTTCTGACCTATCGTTTGCCCGCATGAGCGCCCGGAAGACGACGCCCCCGAGCGAGCTGGAGCGCCTCGCGCGCTGGACGGCGACGCCGGCGGGGATCGCGACGTTGTTCGTCGCAGGGTTCCTGCTGAGGCTCCTGCTCGCGCGCGGCGGGGGCTTCCCCAGCGACATCGCCGTGTTCCAGAGCTGGGCGCAGCGCCTCGCGGACGTCGGCCCCGGGGGCTTCTACTCGCCCGACTTCTTCGCCGACTAC
>DASQDO010000097.1:0-3570 GCA_035634135.1 Actinomycetota bacterium | reverse complement strand
CGCCGTCTTCACCCGTATCAGGTCGACGCCCGCCGGTGGCACGAGGTTCGAGGGCCCCGACACGAGCGTCACCTTCGCGCCGCGGCGCTGGGCCTCCTCGGCGATCAGGTCGCCCATCAGCCCCGACGAGCGGTTCCCGATGAATCGCACGGGATCGATCGGCTCCTGCGTCCCCCCGGCGGTTACGAGCACGCGGCGGCCGTCGAGCTCGCCGGCTCGCCACAGAAGCTGCAGCGCGGCCCCCACGATCGCGTCGGGCTCGGACATGCGGCCGGGACCCGAATCGCCCGACGAGAGTGCGCCCGACTCCGGCCCGACCACGTGCACGCCCCGCGCTCGCAGAGTCGCCATGTGCCCCTGGGTGGCGTCGTGCTCCCACATCTCGGTGTGCATCGCCGGCGCGACGAGCACGGGGCAACGCACGGTCAGCATCACGTTCCCGAAGAGGTCGCCGGCGAGGCCGAGCGCCATCTTCGCCAGCGAGTTCGCCGTCGCGGGCGCGACCACGACGAGGTCGGCGGAGCGCGCCAGCTCGACGTGCGGCACGTCCGGCCCCGCGCCGAACAGCTCCGTGTAGACGTCGTTGCCGGAGAGCGCGGCGAACGTCTGCTCGCCGACGAATCGCGCGGCCGAACGCGTCATCACGACGCGGACGTCGGCCCCCAGCTCGGCCAGGGACCGGACGACGAACGGGACCTTGTACGCGGCGATGCCGCCGGTGACGCAGACGAGGACCTTCTTGCCCTGAGCGGCGGGGCCCAGGTCCACGGCGTCCATGGGATCTAAGAGAGGACTACTTGATCCCGTCGGCGGTGCGCTCGTAGGCGACGGAGCCGCCGGCTACCTCCTGCAGCGCGATCGACAGCGCCTTGGGGGCCTGGTCCGGCGAGAGCGGGACCTGCGGCGGGGTGTACTCGGCGACGCCCTCGCCGAGCTGGCTGAAGTAGGCGTTGATCTGACGGCTGCGCTTCGCGGCCAGGATCACGAGCGTGTACTTCGAGTCGACCTCGGTCAGGAGGGTCTCGATCTTCGGTTCGATCATCGGGGGGTTCCTTTCGATGTCTGAGAGCCGTCCATTATACGGAGCAGCTCGTCTACGGCCCTCTCCACCTGGTCGTTCACGACGATGTGGTCGTAGATCCCCTTGACCTTGACCTCGTCGTACGCGGCGCGCAGCCGCTGCGCGAGCGTGTCGTGGTCCTCGGTCCCGCGGCCCCGCAGACGCACCTTGAGGTCGTCGAGGCTCGGCGGCTCGATGAAGATCAGGATCGCGTGCGGCTCGGCGCGCTTGATCGCCTGGGCCCCCTGGATGTCGAGCTCGCACAGCACGTCCTTGCCGACCCTCAGCGCCGACTCGACCGGACCGCGCGGCGTTCCGTAGTAGTTGCCGTAGACCTCGGCGGACTCGAGGAACTCGCCGCGGTCGCGCATGCCCAGGAACTCCGCTTCGGGGATGAAGTGGTATTCGATGCCGTGGCGCTCGCCCTGACGTGCGGGGCGCGTCGTCGCCGACACCGAGAGGAAGACGTCCGGCCTCCGGGCCAGGACACCGCGGACCACCGTTCCCTTGCCCGCCCCCGACGGCCCCGAGACGACGAACAACCGGCCGGAGGAGCCGCCCCCGGGGCGCCAGGACAAGTGGCGGCTACCTGCGCGAGAACTCGAGCAGGAGGTTCTCCTTCTGCTTCGCGCCGAGCCCGCGCATGCGCCGGGACTCCGAGATGTCGAGGCGCTCCATGATCTTGCGCGCCCGGACCCTGCCGACGCCCGGCAGCGACTCGAGCACGGTCGAGACCTTCATCTTCCCGACCACCTCGTCTGCGGTGCGGTCGAGGAGCTCCTTCAGGCTCGTGCGGCCGCTCTTGAGCTGTTCCTTCAGCTCGGCCCGCTTGCGGCGGGCGATGGCGGCCTTCTCCAGGGCCTGCTTGCGCTGCTCCTCGGTCAGCGGAGGTGGCAAGGGCATGCTGAGGGACCTCCTTCAAAGGTTTCCAGAGAAAGATCGGGGCCGGGTCGAGGGGATGCCGCAGCGACGACCGGCTTCGGCGCGGATGGTAGCAGCAGGCCCCTGACCCCGCAACGCGAGGTGATCGCGTTCGTCCAGGCCAGAGGGGGTTTTCGAGCGCGGGCCGGATGTCGCGAACCGAGCAATTACCCGACAGGTCCGGCCGGAGGCGTCGCATGGGGACGGGCGAACCCGGCTGACATGAAGAAGAACAAGCTCGTCGCCGCCGCCATGTCCGCCCTCGTGCTCGGCGCGCTGCCCGCGCAGGCAGCGCGAACGCGCGCCCGCACGACCACCGAGCCGTACTCGACGCCGTACCTCGGCCACCCGGAGGTCTACGGGATGTGCATGAACGACATGGGGTGCACACGGTTCGGCGTCGGCACCAAGGAGCGTTTCGTCACGGTCGAGGTCTCCGACGACGCCGGGCTCGACGCGTACGGCTACGTCGTCCAGTCCGACGACGAGGGCGTCATCTCGAGCGCGGTCATCTGCGGCCAGAGCACCGAGCCGATCCCGATCGAGCCGAGCATCGAGGTCCGCGTCCTGCTGTCTCCCGTGACCGGGACCGAGAACCCCTGCCCCAGCGTGGCCACGAGCGGCGAGGTCACGGCGACGTTCTCCGCGCGGAGGTGATCGTGATGCGCCGGCTCGCCTTCGCGCTCCTGACGTCGGCGGTGCTCGCGGTGACGGCCCCCGCAGCCGCCGCAGCCTCTCCGGCTACCGCCGTGGTCGCCGTCAACGACACGGGGATCAACCCCTACCACTCGGCATTCGCCGACGACTCGCCCCGGGCGTTCCGCCACCCCTCGACGTACCTGCCGGGGTTCCCGCGGGGCGCCGAGGCGCTGCGGCTGACGCTCGACGAGCCGAACTACTGGGACGCGCTCGATCGCGACTGCGAGCGCGTGTGGGCGAAGGTCGAGCCGGGCCGCCTGTACTGGGTCCCCGGGACCCGGATCGCCGGCGCCATCTCGTTCACCCCGACCGCCGAGATCGACTGCTCGGACCCCCAGCCCAGCGACGCCCGCATCCTCGACACCGCCGGTCACGGGACGATGACGGCGTCGCGCGCCGCCGGAAAGGTCACGGGCGCGTGCCCGGCCTGTCTCGTCGTCGCCGTCGAAGGGTGGGGTGAGGACTTCCGCGAGGGAGTCGACTGGATCACCTCCAACGCGGGCTGGATCGACGTCCAGTCCCATTCCTGGGGTCTGACGCGTCCGTTCCTCGAGCCGACGGGGACCGTCTCCGCGACGCCCGAGTTCGCGCGCTCCATGGAGAAGGCAGCGGCGACCCATCCCTTCTTCCGCGCCTCCGGGAACGCCGCGTTGCTGGCCGGCCAGCCGATCCACGCCGACCCGCAGTACACCCCCTCGACGATCGTCGTCGGCGCGCACGATTCCGGCTCGGCGACACTCTGGCACGGGTTCACGCCCCAGGTGGTGGCCGACGGTTGCGGAGCCCCGGCGGCGGTCTCAGGCTCGACGTCCGAGATCGACGCCGCCGGCGCGTCCGGCACCTCCTCGGCGACTCCATGGGCGGCCGGGACCGCGGCCCGGCTCGTCCTC
>DASQDO010000096.1:0-1539 GCA_035634135.1 Actinomycetota bacterium | reverse complement strand
AGTTCCGTGATGAGCCGCGCGTCGCGGTCGCGTTCTTCGGCGACGGCGCGACCAACATCGGGCTCTTCCACGAGTCGCTGAACCTCGCCCAGCTCTGGGAGGTGCCCGCCGTCTTCGTCTGCGAGAACAACCACTGGGCGGAGTCGACGCCGCGCCACCAGCACACGCCGCTCGAGGACCTCACGAAGCGCGCGGAGGCCTTCGGCATGACGGCGATGACCGTCGACGGCCAGGACGTCGAGGCGGTGTTCAACACGGCGCGCGACGCGCTCGCGCACGCGCGCGACGGCCGCGGCCCCGTCTACCTCGTCTGCGAGACCTTCCGGCTCACGGGCCACTACGTCGGCGACCCGCAGGTCTACCGCCCGAAGGAGGAGCTCCGCGAGCTCCGCAAGACGCAGGACCCGATCGAGAAGCTCCGCGCGACCCTCGAGGTCGCCGACGAGGAGTGGACCGAGCTCGAGCGCGAGATCGAGCAGGTCGTCGAGGGCTCCGTCGAGTTCGCGAAGAACGGGACAGACCCGGACCCGCGCGACGCGCTCAAGAACATCTACGCCGACTGACGGACGTGGCCGAGCTCACCTACCGCGAAGCCGTGCGCGACGCCATGAGCGAGGCGATGCGCCGCGACGAGGACGTCTTCATCATGGGCGAGGACATCGCGGAGATGGGCGGCTCGATGGGCGTCACCCAGGGGATGCTCGAGGAGTTCGGTCCCGACCGCGTGCGCAACACGCCGATCTCCGAGATGGCGATCGTCGGCGCGGGCATCGGCGCCGCGATGGCCGGGATGCGGCCGATCGTCGAGATCATGTACCAGGACTTCACGACGCTCTCGATGGAGCAGCTCGTGAACCAGGCGGCGAAGCACCGCTACATGTCCGGCGGCCAGCTCAAGGTGCCGCTCACCGTTCGGACGCAGGGCGGTGCGGGGTGGAGCCCCGGCGCGCAGCACGCGCAGCAGCTCGAGGCCTGGTTCGTCCACGTCCCCGGCCTGAAGGTCGTCTTTCCCTCGACGCCCGAGGACGTCCGCGGCCTCCTCTTCGCCTCGATCTACGACGACAACCCCGTCGTCTTCTTCGAGCACCGCACGCTCTACGGGATCAAGGGCACCGTGCCGGACGAGGTCGAGCCGATCGAGTTCGGGCAGGGCCGCGTCCACCGCGAGGGCGAGGACGTCACCGTGGTCGCGACCGGCCGGCTCGTCCACGAGGCGCTCGCCGCGGCCGAGGACGCGGAGAAGGAGGGGATCTCGGTCGAGGTCTTCGATCCGCGCACGCTCCTCCCGCTCGACGAGGACGGCGTCGTCGCCTCGGTCAAGAAGACGAACCGCTGCGTCGTCGCGCACGAGGCCGTCGTGCGAATGGGCTTCGGGGCCGAGATCGCGGCGCTCGTGCAGGAGCGGGCCTTCGACTACCTCGACGCGCCCGTCGCCCGCGTGGGATCGCGCTTCGCGCCGCTCCCCTTCGCGCCCGTGATGGAGACGTACGTCGTGCCGCACCAGGAGGACGTCCTGGCGGCGATCAAGCGGACGGTCGG
>DASQDO010000095.1:0-9869 GCA_035634135.1 Actinomycetota bacterium | reverse complement strand
GCTCGTTGATGCGCAGGCGGAGCGCCCACTTCCCCCAGAGCTGGCCCTCATCGGGGAGTGTGAACGCGGGCGGCGTGAGTCCGGAGTAGAAGACGCTCCCCGTCGTGCCGTCGAGGCTCCAGCCGGCCGGCGTCGTGGAGGCGTTGCGCGACCTCGACCTCACGATCCCGCGCGGTGAGTTCGTCGCCGTCATGGGCCCGTCGGGCTCGGGCAAGACCACTCTCCTCAACTGTCTATCCGGGCTGGACGACGTCGACGGTGGCACGGTCGTCGTCGAGGGCCAGGACATCCACGCGCTCTCCGACGCGAAGCGCAGCCGCCACCGCGCCGAGAAGATGGGCTTCATCTTCCAGTCGTTCAACCTGATCCCGGTGTTCACCGCGGCCGAGAACGTCGAGCTCCCGCTGCTGCTCGCCGGTGCGGCTCCCAAGGAAGCGCGCCGGCGGGCGGAGGAGACCCTCGAGCGCGTCGGGCTCGGACACCGCAAGGGACACCGCCCGAACGAGCTCTCCGGCGGCGAGCAGCAGCGCGTCACGATCGCCCGCGCTCTCGCGGGAGGGCCCGCGATCGTGTGGGCGGACGAGCCGACCGGGAACCTCGACACCGAGACCGCCGGGTCGATCGTCGAGCTGCTCGAAGAGCTCAACCGCGACGGCCTCACGCTCGTCCTCGTGACGCACGACCCTGCTATCGGCGCGCGCGCCGGGCGGCTCGTCCAGATGCGCGACGGGGCGATCGTGTCGGAGGAACGTCCGGCCGCGCGATGACGCCTCTCCTGCTGGTCGCGATCGCCCTCGGCGGCGCGGGATACCAGATGGTCCGCCGGCCGATGTTGCGACGGCTCGCGGTGCGAGACGCGCTCCGCCGACGTAACGAGACGCTGCTCGTCATAGCGGGAAGCCTGCTCGGCACCGCGATCATCACGGGGAGCTTCATCGTCGGCGACACGCTCGACTCGTCCATCCGCGTCACGGCGCGCACGCAGCTCGGCCCGATCGACGAGGGCATCTCCGTGCCCGACCCGGAGCGAGCCGCGGAGATCGCCTCCGGCATACGCGAGCTCGAAGACCCTCGGATCGACGGCGTCCTGTCGATGCTCCGTGCGCCGGCGGCCATGTCGGTCGCACGCGGCGGGGACGTGCTGGCGGAGCCGTCTGCGCAGCTCGTCGAGGTCGACTTCGGTGACGCGCGCTCGTTCGGCGACGACCCGGCCGCGACCGGGATCAGCGGCGAGACCCCCGGCGACGGCGAGGTCGCGGTGTCGGAGGACCTCGCCGAGACGCTCGCGGTCGACGTCGGCGACGAGGTGACGGCGTCGCTCTACGGCAAGTCGCTGTCGCTCGAGGTCGTGCGCGTCCTCCCCCGGCTCGGCGTCGCTGGCTTCTGGACGGGCTTCGAGAGCGTCTCGCCGAACGCCTTCGTCGCGCCGGGCACGCTCGCGGACGTGACGGGGGCCGAGGTCCCGCAGGGGGCGAGCCCGCCGGTCACGTCGGTCCTCGTCTCGAACCGCGGCGGGGTCGACGAGGGGGCCGCGCTCAGCGAGGAGGTCGCGGAACTGATCCGCGAACGCGTGACGGGAACGCTGAACGCGCTGCAGGTCGAGACCTACAAGCAGGACGTCCTCGACGCGGCGGAGGAGCAGGGTCAGATGTTCTCCGAGCTGTTCCTCGGCATCGGCTCGTTCGCCGTCATCGCCGGCGTGCTGCTGCTCGTGAACATCTTCGTGATGCTCGCGGAGGAGCGGAAGTCACAGCTGGGGATGCTGCGCGCGGTCGGGCTGCGCCGGTCGGACCTCGTGCGCAGCTTCTACATCCAAGGAGGCATCTACTCGGTGCCGTCCGGGATCCTCGGCGCGCTGCTAGGAATCGGCGTCGGCTACGCGATCGTCGTGGTCGCCGCCCCGATCTTCGGCGGCATCGGCGACTTCTCGCTCGACCTCAGGTTCTCGATGGAACCGGCGAGCATCGTCACAGGGTTGTGCACGGGCATCCTGATCGCGCTCGTGACGGTGTTCGGCACGAGCCTGCGCATCAGCCGCATCAACATCATCCGGGCTATCCGCGACCTCCCCGACCCGAAGCAGGAGAAGACGCGCACGTCGGCGCTCGTCGCGGGCTGTCTGGCCGCAGCGGGGGCCGGGGCGTGGTTCGTGGCGAGCCTCGGGTCCGAGGAAGGATGGGTCGGTCTCCTGCTCGGCCCCCCGCTGTTCGCGTTCGCTCTCCTCCCGCTGCTGCGCCGGCTCGTCGCGCGCCGTCCCGCGCTGCTCGGCGTCGCGCTCGCGTCTCTGCTGTGGGGGATCTTCGGCAACGCGTTGCTCGGCGGCAGGGTCTTCGACGGCGGCGACATCTTCGTGTTCGTGCTGCAGGGCGTGCTGCTCAACGTCTCCGGCGTGATCCTGCTTACCCAGACGCAGGAGAACCTCGGCAACGTGCTGCATCGCTTCGCGGCGGGGAGCCTGGCGTTGCGACTGGGCCTCGCCTACCCGCTCGCGCGCCGAGTGCGCACCGGGCTCACGTTGGGGATGTTCTCGCTCGTCGTGTTCACGATGGTGTTCATCGCAGTGCTCGCGCGCATCTTCGGGGGCCAGGTCGAGGAGACCGCGCGCCGCGAGGGCGGCGGATACGACGTGCTCGTCGACTCGGCCGCCAGCAACCCCCCACGCCCGGAGGCGATCGCGTCGGTGGAAGGGGTGGAGGCCGCGGCCGCGGTGGACTACGGGACCGCGGTGTTCGCTCTTCCCGACGCGCCGGCCGACGCCGGCGGCGATCCCACGCACTGGACCGTGACGGGGATCGACGAGGGCTTCGTCGAGGGCGGCCCGCCCGCGCTCGAGGAACGCCCGGCGCGCTTCGCCACCGACGAGGAGGCGTGGCGCGCGTTGCTCGACGATCCGGACGCGGTCATCGTGCCCGAGTTCTTCTTCGTCGAGGGCGGGGGCCCGCAGGGCGGCGTTGTCGAGGTCGGCGACGAGCTCGCAGTGAGCAATCCGCTGACGGGCGAGGCCGCGGCGAAGGAGATCATCGCCTTGTCCGGCAACGACTTCGCGTTCTCCGGTGTGTACATGCACAAGACCGGCGAGTTCCGCGAGCTGCTGAAGGGCGCGGTCACGGCGTCGCGCTTCTTCGTAGTAGCGGAGGGCTCGGAGGCGGACGCGCGCCGGACGGCGACGCGCCTGCAGGGAGAGCTCGTCGAGAACGGCGTCGAGGCCGAGACGTTCCGCACGCGCGTCGAGGAGTTCGGCCGCGTGAACCTGCAGTTCCTGAGGCTGATGCAGGGTTACCTCGCGCTGGGCTTGCTGGTGGGTATCGCGGGGCTCGGCGTCGTGATGGTGAGGGCCGTGCGCGAACGCCGGCGGCAGGTCGGGGTGCTGCGGTCGCTGGGCTTCCTGCCGAGGATGGTCCGGCGCGCGTTCTTGCTGGAGTCGGGTTTCACGGCGATCGAGGGGATCCTGCTGGGGACGATCCTGTCGCTGGTGACGGCGTCGCAGCTGGTGGCGAACGGCGACTTCGGGCAGGGCGTGGAGTTCCAGATCCCGTGGACGGACGTGACGATCCTGTGCGTGGTGTCCCTGGGGGCGTCGCTACTGGCGACGACCTGGCCGGCCCGGCAAGCGTCGAGGATCCCGCCGGCGGTAGCCCTCCGCGTAGAGGACTGATTTCCTGTCGCACCCCGGCACTAGCCTCGGTCCCATGGCGGAAGCAAAGCGGCGGCGACGCGAGTACTGGGCGGGATTCGCAACGGTCATGGCCGCGACCGCTGTCCTCTTCTTCAGGTGGTGGCCGGTCCCCCAGGAGGTCGAAGGGTCGTTCCTCGACGCGGTGGTGCAAGACCCCGTGATGGTCGGCGCTCTGAGGCTGACGATCTTCGCGGGCACGCTCTATGCCCTCGCGAGCATCCCCGCGCTCGTGGTCGGTGGTCGGTGGGCAAGAAGCGTCGGGACCGCCGGGTTCGTGGCGGACGAGGCGCAGGTCCCCGCATCCGTGGAGGAAGCGGATCGAACGATCGCGAACCTTCGCGTGGTCGTCAGCCGCCTGCTCCGGGAGCGCGATGAGTTGTTGTCACTCATGGAAGCAGAGACGAACCCTGACTAGGATGAGATCGTGACCGAACAAGAGCGTCGCCGAAGGATCGAGAAGGTCAAGGAGTCCGCTCGTCTCACGGACGAGATGCTCGCCCGAAACGAGGCGGCGCTCGATCTCGCGCTCGCTCGCCTCAGGCTCGCCGCCGAGCGGTTGACGCAGGCCCGCTAGCTTTTTCGTCACACCCCCTCTGTACCGTCGGGCCATGGCTACCCGCGTCGCACCTTTTCGTTGCACGTCCTGCTCCCACGAGTCACCTCGCTGGTTCGGCCGCTGTCCCGGCTGCGGCGACTGGAGCACCGCCGAGACCGCCCCGGCCCCGCCCGGAGGGGGCCGGGGCGGCGCCCGACGGGGCGTCCACGGCGCCGCAGCTCCGGCCCTCGCCACGCTCGCGGCCCCCGCCGCGCCCTCGCCCCGGGTCGGCAGCGGCAACGACGAGGTCGACCGCGTCCTCGGCGGCGGCTTCGTCCCGGGCGAGGTCGTGCTCCTCGCGGGCGAGCCCGGCGTTGGCAAGTCCACGCTCGTACTCCAAGTGCTCGCCGGCGTCGCGGCGAGCGGCGGCCGCGTCCTTCTGACGACGGGCGAGGAGTCGCTGGCCCAGGTCTCGCTCCGGGCCGTGCGGCTCGGCCTCGACGCCGAGTCCATCACGGCGGTCGCCGAGCCCTCGCTTCCGGGCATCCTCGCCGCCTGCGCGTCCCACCGCCCCGAGCTCCTAGTGGTCGACTCGATCCAGACCGTCGAGGACCCGGCCTTCGAGCAGCCCGCGGGATCGATCGTCCAGGTCCGCGAGTGCGCCGCCACGCTCGCCCGTCACGCCAAGGCGACGAACACGATCGTCGTGCTCGTCGGCCACGTCACGAAGGACGGTTCGGTCGCCGGCCCCCGCACGCTCGAGCACCTCGTCGACGCGGTCGTCTCGCTCGAGGGCGACCGTTCCGCGAGCCTCCGCCTGCTCCGGGCGTCGAAGAACCGCTTCGGGTCGTGCGAGGAGACCGGCGTCTTCACGATGGAGCGCGACGGCCTCGTCGTCGTCCCCGACCCGTCGTCGATGCTCCTCGCCGATCGTTGCGAGGGCGTAGCCGGGTCGCTCGTGGTCCCCGGGCTCGAGGGATCGCGGCCCGTCCTCGTCGAGCTCCAGGCCCTCGCGACCCCGAGCGACCTGCCACAACCACGCCGCGTCGCGCTCGGCGTCGACGCGCGCCGTCTCTCGATGCTGGGCGGCGTGCTGGAGAAGGCGGGCGTGCGCCTCGGCAAGCGCGACCTCTTCACGTCCGCGGCGGGAGGCCTAGCGGTGCGCGAGCCCGCGGCCGACCTCGCGCTGTGCCTCGCGATCGAGTCCGCGGTGTCGGACGTGCCGGTCGACGCGCGCACGGTCGCGCTCGGCGAGGTCGGTCTCGGCGGCGAGATACGGCGCGTCCCCGGAACCGAGCGGCGTCTCGCCGAGGCGGCGCGGCTCGGCTTCCGCCGCGCGATCGTGCCCGCGGGGGCAGAGGTCTCCGGCGCGACGATCGAGGTCGTGCGCGCAGCACGCCTGCGCGACGCGTTCACCGCCGCGGCCGCACATCCGGCGCGGAGCACAGCCGGATGAGCGCGTCCCGAGGGCCCGCGGAAGGCGTCCGTGCTACCCTTGGTGAGGCGACAGGACGGGTTCTCGGGCCGTATCCCAACGGTATCTCCGCCCCCTGTCTCGCCCCCGGCCGCATCCGAGGCTCGGCAGATCGCACGCAGGGAGGAACGTCGTAGTGGCTTTCAAAGTCGGTGACAAGGTCGTCTATCCCCACCACGGTGCCGCCACCATCGAGAGTCTCGAGGACAAGGAGCTCATGGGCGAGACCCGTGAGTACTTCATCCTCAAGCTCGCGTACGGCGAGCTGACGCTGATGGTGCCGGTCGACTCCACCGAGGAGGTCGGGCTGCGCCAGGTCACCCCTGCGAAGGAAGTGCCGAAGGTCCTCAAGGTGCTCAAGAAGAACGAGCCCACGACGAACACGACGAACTGGTCGCGGCGCTTCAAGGCGAACGTCGAGAAGCTCCGCTCGGGCGACATCTACCAGGTCGCCGACGTCGTCCGCAGCCTCCACCAGCGCGACAAGGAGAAGGGCCTCGCCGCCGGCGAGAAGCGGATGCTCACGAAGGCCCGCCAGATCCTCGTCTCCGAGCTCACCTTCTCTAAGGACTGCAACGAGGAAGAGGCCGAGAAGATGCTCGACGAGGTCCTCGGATAGCGCCTTCCGTAGCTGGCATCATCGCCGCGGGGGGAAGGGGGCGGCGAGCCGGGTTCCTCGGTCCCACCGAGCCTCCCAAGCAGTTCCGCCACCTCGGCGGGCTCCCGCTCATCGGATGGTCCGTCCGCCTGCTCGCGGACGCCGGGTGTGATCCCGTCGTCGTCGTTGTGCCCGAGGGGTCGTGGACCGACCAGCTCAGCGGCTACGACGTGAGGATGGTCCTCGGCGGCGACGAGCGCCAGAAGTCCGTCCGCAACGGCCTCGACCTCGTCCACACCGACTACGTCGTCGTCCACGACGCGGCCCGCCCGTTCGCGACCCTCGGCCTGCTGCGCGCCGTCCTCGACGCGCTGACGACCGATCGCCTCGGGGATCGGCCGGCGTCGAGGGGAGCACACGGCGCGGCCCCCGCGATCCCCGTGGCGGACACGCTGAAGGAAGTCCGCGACGGCCGTGTGATCCGCACCGTCGAGCGATCGAGCCTGTGGGCCGTCCAGACGCCGCAGGCCTTCCAGACCGGGGCGCTCAAGTCCGTCCACGACAAGGCCCGTGTCGACGGCTTCGTCGGGACCGACGACGCGCAGCTCGTCGAGCGCTACGGCGGCGTGATGAGGATCGTCGAGGGCGCCCGCGACAACATCAAGCTCACCTACCCCGAGGACTGGCGGGTCGCCGAGGCGATGGTCGCGGCCAGCCGCCCCCGCGAGCTATGACGAGGACGGGGATCGGCTTCGACGCACATGCCTTCGCGCCCGCCGACGACCCGCGCCCTCTGGTCGTAGGGGGGGTCACGATCCCCGACCACCCGGGTCTCGCCGGCCACTCCGACGCGGACGTACTCAGCCACGCCGTCGCCGACGCGCTGCTGGGGGCCGCGGCCCTCGGCGACCTCGGCTCCCGGTTCCCCGCGGACGAGCTGTGGAAGGACGCCTCGAGCCTCGCGATCCTCGAGGAGACCGCGGCGCAGGTCGAGGACGCGGGCTACCGGATCGTGAACGTGGACGTCTCGGTCGTCGCGGAGGCGCCGCGGCTCGCCCCACACCGCGACGCGATGCGCCGCAACGTCGCCGGCGCCCTCGGCGTCGAGGAGGCCGCCGTCTCGGTGAAGGCCACGACGACCGACGGCCTCGGATTCACTGGACGCGGCGAGGGGATGGCGGCCATGGCGGTAGCCACGATCGAGCGAGCGACCTAAGGTACGGCGATGGGTGTACGGATCTACGACTCGAAGCTCCGCAAGGTCGTGCCGCTCGAGACGCGCGACGAGGGCCGCGTCGCGATGTACTGCTGCGGGCCCACCGTCTACAACTACATCCACATCGGCAACGCACGCACGCTTCTGTGGTTCGACGCGATCAGGCACTACCTGAGCTACCGCGGCTACGACGTCACCTACGTCATGAACTACACGGACGTCGACGACAAGATCATCGAGCGCGCCAACGCCGAGGGCATCCCGCCGGACGGGATCACGACGAAGTACACAAAGGCGTTCGAGGAGGACATGGCCGCGCTCGGCGCGAGGCCGGCCGACATCGTCTGCCGCGCCACGGACCACATCGAGCACATGGTCGAGGCGATCGGGGGCCTGATCGACAACGGCCTCGCGTACGAGGCGAACGGCGACGTCTGGTACGCAGTCGAGAAGTTCGACGGCTACGGATCGCTCTCGGGCCGGAGCCTCGACGACATGCGCGCCGGCGAACGCGTCGAGCCGAACGAGCACAAGCGGCACCCCCTCGACTTCGCGCTGTGGAAGTCGGCGAAGGAGGGCGAGCCGTCGTGGCCGTCGCCGTGGGGGCCGGGCCGCCCCGGCTGGCACATCGAGTGCTCCGTGATGTCGACGAAGTACCTCGGGATGGGGTTCGACCTCCACGGTGGAGCGACCGACCTGATCTTCCCGCACCACGAGAACGAGCTGGCCCAGGCCGAAGGCCTGGCCGGGGACGGCCCTTTCGTGCGGCACTGGATGCACGCCGGCCTCGTGCAGATGGACGCCGAGAAGATGTCGAAGTCGCTCGGCAACTTCGTGCTCGCGCACGACCTGCTCGGGCGGTACGACGGCGAGGCCCTCCGCTACTGGATCCTCGCGGGGTCGTACCGGAGCCAGGCGTCGTTCACCGAGGAGTCGCTCGAGGACGCCCGCTCGTCGTACGCGCGCTGGAGGAACTTCGCAGACTCCGTCGTGAGGGAGGCCGGCGACGCGGCCCCCGACAAGGCCCCCGAAGGCGACCCCTACGTGCAGCGCTTCGTAGAGGCGATGGACGACGACTTCAACTCCGCGGGCGCGTTCGCCGTCGTCCACGACCTCGTCAAGGAGGGCAACAAGGCCGCGGCGGCCGGCGGGGAGGGCCTCGGCCCCCTCGTCGGCGCGTTCCGCGAGCTCACCGGCGTCCTCGGCTTCCGCTTCCCGTCGTCGCAGGACGCGTCCGGGATCGTCGAGGGGCTGCTCGACTTCCTGCTGGAGATGCGCGAGGAGGCGAGGGCCGAGAAGGCCTACGCGCGCTCCGACGCGATCCGCGACCGGCTCACCTCCCTCGGCGTGACGATCGAAGACACCGCGGCGGGCCCCAGGTGGCGTCTGGGCGGGACGGGCTGAGCGACCGCGACCGGCGCGGGCAGCGCGCGGGGCGTCGCGAGCCCGGTGACCACAACCGCGGCCGGCGTCCGGGGAAGACGGACGAGCGGGCCCGCAGCGACCGGCCGGAGCCGGACGACGACGGGCTCCTGTGGGGGCGGCGCCCGGTGCTCGAGGCTCTCGGCAGCGGCCGGGGCGTCGAGAGGATCATCGTCTCCCGCGACCTCGCGCCGTCGGGCATCGTCGGGGAGATCCGCAAGCGCGCCGAAGCCTCTGCGGTCCCCCTGAGGCTCGTCCCGAAGGCCGAGGTCGACAAGGCCGCCGGCCGGGTCAACCACCAGGGCGTGGTCGCCTTCACCGCGAAGTACCGCTACACGCCGCTCGAGGACATCCTCGCGGCCCCCGACCAGCGGGTCCTGTTCCTCGACGGCGTCACCGACCCCCACAACCCCGGCTCGCTCCTGCGGTCCGCCGACGGGGCCGGGTTCCACGGCGTCGTCGTGCCCTCGCGGAGGTCCGCGGGCGTGACCGGCGCCGTCCGCCGCGTCTCGGCGGGCGCGGCCGAGGTCGTCCCCGTCGCCCGCGTGAACAGCCTCGGCAACGCCCTCGACCAGGCGAAGAAGGCGGGGCTGTGGATCGTCGGCCTCGACGCCGCGGCCCCCGAGGACGTCTGGACGAGCGAGTTGCTCGAGCCACCCGTCGGGCTGGTGTTGGGAGCCGAGGACCGGGGCATCTCTGCGGGCGTAGCGGGCCGTTGCGACGGCCTCGTGACGATCCCGTCGGCGGGGAGAGTGGCGTCGTTGAACGTCGCCGTCGCGGGCGCGATCGCCATGTTCGAGGTGTCGCGGAAGGCGGCCCTTCGGGTACGCTCTGTCACCGAAAACGGGGGACCTGCGGATGGCACTAGAAGCTTTGGCCGATTCGGGTGACGAAGAGCTAGTAGATCGCGCCCGAGGGGGCGACGACAAGGCGATCGAAACCCTCCTG
>DASQDO010000094.1:0-2818 GCA_035634135.1 Actinomycetota bacterium | reverse complement strand
GAGGTAGCGCTCGGGGAAGATGGCTACTCGACAGACGTGGGTGAGCACCTCTCGTGCGAGACCGACGTGCTCGTCGGTCGCGTGCTTTCCTCCGGCGATCCCGGCCATGCCCTCGTGGACGATCGACGGGGTGTTCGGCATCGCGCGGACGACCGGGACGGGGCCGGCGAGGTGCGACTCGATGAACGCCGTCGAGATCGCGGCGACCACCGAAAGCAGCGTGTGGTCCTCGCCGACGTGCGGCGAGACGTCGGCGAGCAGGGCCTCGGCGTCCTGGGGCTTCACAGCCAGCACGACGACCTGGGCCCCCGCGACGGCTTCGGGGTTGCTCAGCGTGGTCTGAACCCCGTACGAGCCGGCCAGGGCGTCGAGGCGCTCCTGCGTGCGCGCGGTCGCGACGATGTCCTCGGGCTTGCGCCATCCCGACGCGACCAGTCCGGCGATCAGCGCCTCGCCCATCTTCCCGGCGCCCAGCACGGCCAGCTTCGTCATGCCGACATAATGTCAGCAACCTAGAGAGGGGAAACGCTGGTGCTCGGTCGTGCGCTGATCTGGGCTTCGGAAAAGAGCCGGATCAAGGACTTCGTCACGCAGGGGAAGCTCGCGGGCGTCGCGCACAGGTTCGTCGCCGGCGACCACCTCGAGGACGCGATCCAGGCGATCAAGGACCTCAACTCCAAAGGCATCGGCGGGATCCTCGACCTCCTCGGCGAGGGGGTGACGGACCCGGCGGGGGCGGAGGCCGCCCTGGCGGAGTACGGCCAGTCGGTCAAGCGGATCGACGAGACCGGCATCGACACGACCGTGTCCGTGAAGCTGACGCAGCTCGGGCTCGCCTTCGACAAGGGGACGTGCATCGACTACGTCCGCCGGCTCGCCGCCGAGGCCCAGGCCATCGGGACCCGCATCGAGATCGACATGGAGCAGTCGGAGTACGTCGTCGACACGCTCGATGTCTACCGGCTCCTCACCGCCGACTACCCCGACCTCCGGATCGCTATGCAGGTCTACCTCCGCCGGACCGCCGTCGACCTCGAGACGCTGTCGGCGCTCAAGCCCCGGGTGCGGCTCGTCAAGGGCGCGTACGCAGAGCCCCCGGAGATCGCGCTCCAGAAGCGCAAGGAGATCGACGCGCAGTACCGCTTCCTGACCGAGTGGCTGTTCGAGAAGGGGACGGACCCGGGCATCGCGACGCACGACTCCGCGTTGATCGAGCACGCGCAGCGCGTCGCACGCGCACGCGGCGTCGGCAGCGACGGGTTCGAGATCCAGATGCTGTACGGGATCAGACAGGACCTGCAGGAAGACCTCGCGCGGCAGGGGCATCGAGTGCGCGCGTACGTTCCCTACGGCACCGACTGGTACCCGTACCTGATGCGGCGCATGGCCGAGCGCCCTGCGAACCTGCGGTTCTTCTTGAGGGCTCTTTCCGGGAAATAGTCAGGCCCCAAAAACCTCGGCCGTCTCGCGTCCCCGTGCACTTCCCCACACACGACGATGCGTTACGGCTTCGGACTTTTGGGGCCTGTCGTCCCGAGCGAGCTTCCGGGCGAACCCTTCCGGCCGCTCGGGACTGCGAGAAGATAGGCGACGCCTCGAAGATGCGTCAACAACGCGAAACCCCTGGTAGACCCTTAAACATCCTGGTCAGCGCGTCGGGATAAATATTCGCGAGTCGCGCTGCGTCGCTAACACGTGCACGCTTCGGGCGACTGCTCACGCACGAGGCACTCGTACAACTCCTGCAACGACGCGGCGGTGCGGTCCCACGAGAACGAAGACGCGGCCGCGACCGCGGCGCTCGAGAAGCGCGCGCGCAAGTGCGCGTCCGCGAGAAGCGTCTTGAGCCGCGCCGCGAACACCGCGGGATCGCGCGTGTCGACCAAGAAGCCGGAGCGTTCGTCCGCGACGACGTGCGAGAGACCGCCCACCGGCGTGCCGACGACGGGCGTTCCGCACGAGTGCGCTTCGAGCGCTGCCAGGCCGAACGACTCGGAGTGCGAGCAGACGACGACCGCGTCGGCCGCGCGGTAGTACGCGGGCAGCTCCGCGTGGGGGACCGCGCCGACGAACCGCACGACGTCTCCGAGGCCGAGCTCGTCGACGAGCGCGCTCAGGCGCGCGACCTCGATCTCGCCCGCGGCCCCGCTGGCCCCGCCCGCTATCAGGAACCTGAGCGGCTGGTCCAGCGCCGGCACGAGCTGCTCCGCGGCGCGGATCGCGAGCTCGATGCCCTTGAGGCGCTGGATGCGCCCGACGTAGAGCATCACGGCCTCGTCGCCGAGCCTCAGGGAAGCCCGCGCCTCGGCCCGGTCTCCGGGCGAGAAGACGCCGTGGTCGACGCCCGGGTGCAGCGTCTTCAGCTTGTCGTGGTGCGCCCCGTACAGGCAGGCGAGGTGCGTCCACTCGTCGTCGGTGCTCGCGACCAGCACGTCCGCGGCTTCGATCACGCTCGCTTCGCCGTCGAGGCGGACCGGCGGCTCCGGCCGGTCTCCCGGGGCGAGGAAACGGTTCTTGACCTTCCCGAGCGTGTGGTGGGAATGGACCAGCGGGACGCCCCACGCGGCCGCGAGCGGTACGGCCGCCAGACCCGACTGCCAGTAGTGCGAGTGCACGACGTCGTAGCGCAGGCGCTGGGCGAGGGCGAAGGCGCGGACCCCGGAGACGAACTCGCCGAGATAGGCGGTCAGGGTCTCCTTCGGGAGGCGTTCACGGGGCCCCGCTGGGACTGCGATCACCCGCACCCCCGTTCCGAGCGAGGTCACGGTCGGGCCGGAGCCGTCGGCGCGCGTGTAGACGTCTGTCTGGATTCCGCGTC
>DASQDO010000093.1:0-6568 GCA_035634135.1 Actinomycetota bacterium | reverse complement strand
GCCGGTACTGGATCGCCTCTGAGTGCGGCATCGCCGTCGCGGGGAGGAGGCCGACCACCACGGGGTCGGGGAGCCAGGCCGGGACCTCCCACGCGCCGGAGAACCGCCGCCACCGTGCCGGCTCCCGCACCGACAACGGTTTCGGGAAGGGGCGCGCCACGAGGGTGTCGAGGTCGAGGGGCACCAGGTCGTCGGTGACGAGCAGCCAGTCACGGTCGAGGAGCTCGAGCAGCAGCGTCGTCTTGCCGGCCCTCGCCGGCCCCGACAGCACCAGGAACACCCCGTCGCGCTGCACCGCGGCTCCGTGGATGGGGACCATGGGGGCCGCCGCGGCGACCGCAGCACCGCTGACGGCATTCCGCAAGGTCGACGCGACCACCCACGGGTCCGACGCGACGATCGGCGGATTCGGCTCGGCGTCGACGCGCCATCCCGCGTCCTGCTTCGCGACCGTGAGGACCCGGGCCTCGCCGCCGGCGTCGTCGTCGACGAACGGCTCCCACAGCTCGCGCACGAGCTCGATCATCCGCTCGTCGTCCGAGACGATCCGGAACCGGCTGTCGAGCACCGACAGCCCCAGCTCGGAGCGCTCGGTCACGCGGGCGACGCGGCCCCCGTCAGCGCCGCCACGAGGTCCTCCGGCTCGTTCGCGCGCAGGGCCTCGATCTCTCTCGCCAGCGCGACGAGCCGCGACAGCTCGGGCGCCTCGATGTCCGCGATCCGGTAGTAGCTCAGGAGGTAGACGAGGAACCCGCCCGACACACGGTCCGCGCCCGGCCGCGGCGGCGAGGTCTTCTGCAACGTCACGAACTCGGGCACGAACGGGTCGCGGTCCTGCGCGTAGAACGTGCCGTCCTCGCTCATCATCACGTAGAGGTCGTCGGAGAACGTCATCCCGAGACGCTTCAGCTTCTGACGGTAGATCGAACGGTTGAAGAAGTCGGTCCCGAACAGGCCGCGCCTCCCGCCGATCTCGCACGCGGTGAGCATGTAGGTCGAGACGCGCGCCGACGCCATGAACGCGTCCACCGCCCGCGCCAGCTTCGCCTGGACCAGCGACACGTCGCGCGCCGCGTAGACCTGGATGCTGTTCACGTACAACGACGGGAGCTTCTTGACGCGGCCGTCGGCCGTCCCGGCCACGAGGCTGAAGCCGCCCTCGCGCGTCAACGCGCCGGCCGGCGCCTCGGGCTCGCCCGGCAGCCCGCCCAGAAGACCGGGCGCGGTCGAACGCACCTCGCGCCATGCCTCTTTCGTCGGTATCCAGATGGAGTCGGCCCAGACCAGGCCTTCGAAGGGATCGGGTCAGCCCGCCGCCGCGCGGGGCTCGCCCGGCTCGTCGACGACGACCTCGCCGTCGTCGATCGGAGCGTTACCCATCTACCAGGATGCCCTTCTCCTTCATGTCGGAGACGAGGTCGCGGAGCTCGCCCTCGATCTGCTCGGTCGAGCCGAAGCGGTTGCGCACCTCGGTCATCGCACCGTCGTAGCCATGCTCCTGGATCAGGGCGAACACGAGCGCCGCCGTCCCGTTGAGGTAGTGCAGCTCGCCGGACTCGCGGTTGAGCACGACGGCCTCGCCCTCGACCCACTCGACGTACATCGTGTCGGCGACCTTCACGGTGCGCAGTATAGGAAAACGAGCGCGCGACTCTCCCCGGGGGCCGACTACCATCGTTGGCGAGGGCGTCACTGCAGAAAGCGAGGAATCCCATGAGCGCAGTCCCGATGCGGGGCATGAGGATCGCCGCGGCCGTCGCGCTGGTGGTAGCCGGGGCAGCGGTGACGATCACGGCAGCGCACGCGGCAACCTTCACCGTGACGCGGTTCGACGACCCCGCCCCCGGAGCGTGTGACGCGGGGGATTGCTCGCTCCGCGAGGCCGTCATGGCGGCGAACGCGGCCCCCGGGCAAGACGCGATCCAGATCCCCGAGGGGACTTTCCGGCTGACGATCCCGTCCCCCGGAGAGGCGCCGCTGGCGACCGACGCGTCCCAAGGGGACCTCGACGTGACGGACCCGCTCAGCATCTCGGTGACCTGCGCCACGATCGACTGCGTGATGCGGCCCGGGTTCGGGGCGACCATCGACGCGGGGGGCCGTTTCACGGTCGGATCGGGGATATCGATCACGGACCCGGGCATCGCCGACCGCGTCGTCCACGTCACCAGCTCTCTCTCGCTGAACTTCGTGACGCTGTCCGGAGGGACCTCCGAGCAGGGCGCGGGCGTCCTCGTCGAGAACGGGACCTTGTCGATCCAGGGCGGGGGCGTGTCGGCCAACGCCTCCAACGGCGCGTGCTGCGGCGGGGGGATCTCCGCGGTGCAGAGCACGGTGAGCCTCGCCGCCTCGACCGTCTCGAACAACGCCGTCGGCAGCTGCTGCGGCGGCGGGATCTACAACGAGAGCTCGACCGTCACCGTGAACGGCAGCGTCACCGACAACGACGCCTTCGGCTGTTGTGGCGCCGGCATCTACAACTGGACGGACGCGGCCGCGGGCCGCAGCGCTTCGCTCACGCTGTCGGACGCCCGGGTCAGCGGGAACGACGTCAGAGATTGCTGCGGCGGTGGCCTCTACAACGAGGCGGGCGGGCCGATAACCGTCACGATCACCAACAGCAGGTTCGAGAACAACGCCGCGAGCGACGACTGCTGCGGCGGCGCGATCTACTCGCGGCCGGCGGGGAACGTGACCGCGTCGAACACGACGTTCAAGGCCAATACGACCGCGGCGTGCTGCGGCGGCGCGATCTACAACGAGGGGACGTTCTCGCTCGATCGCGGGGTGATCGCGAACAACTCCGTCGTGAACTGCTGCGGCGGGGGCCTGGCCGGGATCGGCTCGCAGTCGTCGACGACGCTGACGAACGTGACGGTGAGCTCGAACACCGCCGGCACCGAGCCGGGTCAGCCCGCGCTGCCGTCTGCGGGAGGCCTGTACCTGGACTCGGCGGGCGGGCAGATGACGCTCACGCACGTGACCGTCGCGAGCAACAACGGCACGAACGGGGCGTCGGGGATCTCGAACGGGGACGTCGGCGTGCCGGCCGCGGGGACGCTGACGATGCAGCGGTCGATCGTCGCCGCGAACCAGGGTTCGAACCAATGTCGCGGGCCGATCACGTCCCAGGGCTACAACATCGCGGCCGACAACTCGTGCTCGTTGACGCATCCCACGGACCGTCCCTCGACGAACGCAGGGCTCGAGGCGTTCAACGGCACGTTCCACCCCTTGCAGTCGACGAGCCCTGCGATAGACGCGATCCCGACGAACGTGTGCCCGCCGCCGGCGACCGACCAGGTCCACACGCAGCGTCCACAGGACCGAGCGGACCGTCCCGGCACCGGATGCGACGTCGGCGCGATCGAGATGGCCGGGACCTCGGTGAACCCGACCCCGACCCCCACGCCCCCCACGCCGACTCCCGGCGTTACGCCGACGCCGACTCCCGGCGTTACGCCGACACCGACTCCCGGCGCTACGCCTACGCCGACGCCGGGGGTCACCCCCACGCCCGGTGTGACTCCGACACCGACGCCGACGACGGGGACGACCGCCTCCCCGACCGCTTCGCCGACTGCGACGCCGACGGCCTCACCCGACCCGATCGACCCGCGCTGTGACGACCCCGGGGTCGTCTGCGGCACCGACGGGTCCGAGACCATCACCGGCACCGAGGACGGCGAGCTCATCATCTGCGGCGACGGCGACGACGTCGTGAACGCGCTCGGCGGCGACGACACGATCGAGTGCGGCGACGAAGGTGACGACGGCGACAAGGACGTCGACGCCGGCGCCGGTGACGACGAGGTCACCTGCGACGGGACCGGTCACGACGAGGTCGATGGCCGGAGCGGGGACGACACGATCCGCTGCGGCGCCGGAGGCGACTTGCTGCGCGGGCAGAAGGGTGCCGACGTGCTCGTGTGCACGTCCGGTGGCGACCTGATCCTCGGAGGAGCGGGGCCCGACCGGATCCGCGGCGGAGGCGACGGCGACGGCCTCTTCGGCGGCGGGGGCCGCGACTTCGTATCCGGGGGCCGCGGCGGCGACGGCGTCTACGGCCAGGCCGGCCGCGACACGCTGCGCGGCGGGCCCGGGCGGGACCGGTGCGACGACCGCCGGCGCGAGGACGCGCGCGGGTGCGAGCTGAAAGGGTCCGGCCGGGCCTAGCCGCCGAACAGCAGCGCGGTCATCTCGTCGCAGGTACGGACGACCTCGTACACGATCTCGCGGAACGCCTTGATCCGCCGGCCGGCGGGGTCGCGGATCTCCTCGCCGAGGACCGGGCCGGTCTCGCGGCGCAGGCCGTCGGCGAGCTCGACGACCGCACGGGCGCGCGCCACCGGGTCCGCGTGCTGCGGCGGGGACACCGCCCGGGCGAGCCGCACGAGCTCCTTCAGCAGGAACGTCTTCGTCGCCGGCGCACCCCCGTCGACCACCGCGCCGGCGACGTGGTGGAGCTCGAACCCGACGACGAGGTCGGCCGACGAGAGGTCGTGCGAGGCGACGTGGCTGCTCCGATGCAGGGCCACGTCCAGGCCGAGCTGCGTCGCGATCGCTCCGGCTTCGAGGAGAACCGGGCTCGGGGGCCGCGGGAGGGTCCCGGCGGAACCGACCTCCACCGGCAGGGACGCGAGGGCGCGGGCCGTCCACGCGGCGGCGATGGGGCTCCTCGCCTGGTTGCCCGTGCACACGAAGAACATCCGGAAGGGGCCGGGTGGGGGCGAGGTCACGCCGGGAACCTAACCCGGCTGCGGCGTAGCAGAATTAGCGCCGTGAAGGTGACCGTCACCGGCGGAGCCGGGTTCATCGGGTCCCACCTAGTCGCCCGGCTGGTCGGCGACGGCCACGACGTCGTCGTGCTGGACGACCTCTCGACCGGGGACGCAGCGTCCGTCCATCCCGAGGCCACGCTCGTCACCGGCGACGTCTGCGACGCGGCCCTCGTGCGGACGACCGTCGCGGGGTCCGAGGTCGTGTTCCACCTCGCCGCGCATCGCGCGATCGCCCGCTCGATCGACGACCCGGCGGGCACCGACCGCACGAACAGCCAGGGGACCGTGACGGTCCTGCAGTCCGCCGTCGAAGCCGGCCTGCGCCGGGTCGTCTACGCGTCGTCGAGCAGCGTCTACGGCGACGTCACCGTCACGCCCGTCCGCGAGGACGCTCCCCCGGCCCCCGTGTCGCCGTACGCGGTGTCGAAGCTCGCGGGCGAGCACTACTGCCGGGTCTTCGGCCACATCCATGGGATCGAGACCGTCGCGCTCCGGTACTTCAACGTCTACGGGCCCGGGCAGCCGAGCGACGGCCGCTACGCGACCGTGATCCCGCTGTTCCTCGACGCGCTCCTCTCGGGGCGGAGGCCGGTCGTCTACGGCGACGGGACGCTGACGCGGGACTTCACCTACGTCGACGACGTGGTGGCTACGACGGTCGCGGCCGCGTCGGCGCCTTTGGGGGGTGCGGTCTACAACGTGGGCGCGGGCCGGCCGTACTCGCTGCTCGAGCTGCTCGCGATCCTCGGCGCGCTCACGGGGGTCGCCCCCGACCCCGTGCACGAGGACGCCCGCCCGGGCGACGTCGCCCGCACGCACGCCGATCCGGCGGCGGCGGAGCGCGACCTGGGGTTCCGGCCCTCGGTGCGGCTCGAAGAGGGGCTGGCGCGGACCGTCGACTGGTTCCGGGCGCGCCGCGCCGACACCGTGTCGCCGAGGTCGGAGAGCGTCGAGCTCTAGCGGGTCTCTTTGTGGGCCGTGTGGCCGCTGCACCACCGGCAGTACTTCTTGAGCTCGACGCGGTCGCGCGTGTTGTGGCGGTTCTTCTCCGTGATGTAGTTCCGCCGCTTGCACTGCGTGCATTCGAGCGTCACGTGCACGCGCTTGTCACTTGCCATGGCGGGGAGTCTAACAAGCCGCCGTAGCCGGGGCGCTCCCTAGGCCGGGGCTTCGGCGCGCGGGCGGCGGAGCTTCAGGCGGAACGACGCCCGTTGCGGGCCCCAGTCCATGCGCGGCGGGGGTGCGAACGTGTTGATCGGGTCGTCGGCCGAGGGGGCCGGGGCGGTCTCGAGCTCGGCCCACGTCCGCTCGATGCTCGAGGCGTAGCGGGACGGCTCGGGCTCGACGGCGACGGCCACGGCCGGCTCCCTCGTGACGGGGGGCGGTGGGGGCGGCGGCGGAGGCGCGCAGGCGCTCAGCCGGTGGCCGAGCAGGCAGAACCCGCCGGCGTTCTCGACCTCGGAGTCACACGTGGTGCAGAAAGCCCTCGAAGACATATCCCAGACACCTCCACCGATTACTTCGGTATCCGGGCGCGGGAATTGAGGGCTCGCAGGCGATCTTTCTAGTAGCGGCGGGTGGACTCGAACCACCGACTCAGCGATTATGAGCCGCTTGCTCTGCCCCTGAGCTACGCCGCCCCGATGGTTTGCTGCCGATCGTGGCACCGCGAGCGAGCCCCGTCACGGAATCGAACCGTGGACCTTCTCCTTACCATGGAGACGCTCTGCCGTCTGAGCTAACGGGGCCTGAGCCGGTTCAGGATACCTCGGGCTCGAGGTCGATCG
>DASQDO010000092.1:0-5662 GCA_035634135.1 Actinomycetota bacterium | reverse complement strand
CGAGCGCGCCCTGGCCCGGCGCCGGCACCCACCGGTCGGGGTCGATCGGCGAGCCCGCCTTCACCTCCAGGCGCGCGAGCCCCGCGGCCGCGAGGATCGCCGCGTCCACGACGCCTTCCTGGACCTTGCGCAGCCGCGTGTCGAGGTTCCCGCGGAAGTCGACGACGTCGAGATCGGGGCGGAGCTCTGCAAGCAGCGCGCGGCGTCTCATGCTCGACGTCCCGACCGTGGCGCCCGACGGAAGGTCTTCGATGCCGTCCGCGCCGACGATCACGTCGTGAGCCGGCGCGCGCCGGGGGACGCAGAGGATCGCGCAGCCCTCGGCGAGCTGAGCCGTCAGGTCCTTCGCCGAATGAACCGCCAAGTCCGCGCGCCCGTCGACGACGGCTTGCTCGACCTCGGCTACGAACAGGCCCTTGGCGCCGATCGCCGCGAACGAACGCTGGTCCTTGTCGCCGCGCGTCTCGACCGCGCGGATCTCGACCTCCAGGCCGGGATGCGCGTCGCGCAAGGCCTGCGCGACGCCTTCGGACTGCCTGAGCGCGAGGGCCGAGCCCCGGCTCGCGATGACGAGGGAGCTCAGGGCTCGTCCGAGAGCTCGAAGAGCTCCCGCAGGGCGGTGAGGTAGAGCTGGCCCTGCTTCGACCCCGCGAGGTCTCGTGCGGACTTCAGCGGCGCGTGCAGGAGCTTCGCGACCATCCGCCTGCTGAGGTGGTCGACCGCATCGCGCTGCGCCGGGGTCATCGTCTCGAGGTGGGCGGCGATTCGCTCCATCTCGGCCGCCCGGATCGCATCCGCCTTCGAGACGAGGGCGGCGGCCGTAGGTGCGATCTCCGTCGAGCGCTGCCACTGCGAGAAGCGGTCGAGCTCGTCCGCGATCAGCTCCTCGACGCGTCCGACCTCACCCAGGCGGGCGCCGAGGTTGCCCTCGACCACGTCGCGCAGGTCGTCGATGTCCCTCAGGACGACGCCGGGCAGTGTCCCGACGTCGGGCTCGACGTCGCGCGGCACCGCGATGTCGACGACGAACAGCGGCTCGTCCTCACGGCCGCGCCGCGCCCGCTCGACGAGTGCCCGGTCGATCACGGTCTGCGTCGAGGTCGTCGAGCAGATGACGATGTCGCTGCCGCGCAGCACGTCCTCGAGCTCCTCGAAGGGACGGCTGGTCGCGCCGAACGTCTCGGCGAGGTCGCGCCCGCGCTCCTCGGTGCGGTTGACGACGGTGACGTCCACTGCGCCCGAAGCCGCCAGCGCCTGCGCGGCGAGGCGGCCCATCTTCCCGGCCCCCACGATCGTCACCTTGCGGCCGTCGAGCGTGCCGTCGCGCCAGGAAGCGCGGCGCGCGAGCTCGACCGCGGCCGACGAGACCGAGACCGGGTTGTGCCCGATCGAGGTCTCGGTGCGGGCGCGCTTTCCGACGCGCAGGGCCTGGCGGAACGCGGCGCCGAGCACGCGGTGCACCATGCCCTCGTCGGCGGCACGCTGGTAGGAGCGGCGGACCTGGCCGAGGATCTCGGACTCGCCGACGACCATCGAGTCGATGCCCGCGGCGACGCGGAACAGATGCCGGAGCGCGCCCTCGTCGTGATACGTGTACATCGCGTCGGCGAAGTCCTCGGGCGCCACGTGGCAGAACTCGGAGAAGAAGTTGCGCAGGTCCTGCGCACCGCCGTGGAACTTCGAGACGACTGCATACGCCTCGATGCGGTTGCACGTCGAGAGGAGCGCGCCCTCGAGGACGTGCTCGTAGGTCGCGAGCTGGTGAAGGGCCTTGCCGAGCCGCTCCTCCGATATCGACAGCTGCTCGAGCAGGTCGACGGGGGCGGTCTTGTGGTTCAGGCCGACTACGACGATGGACATCGGGATCAACGTTACTCCGTCGGCGTGCTCGCTCAGATGCCCGAGCCGAGCCGGCGGTTGGCCTCCCGGGCCGTCGCGATGGCCTGGGTGCGCTGCTGGTAGAAGCTCAGGATCTGGAGCTCGATCGAGAGGTCGACCTTGCGGACGCTCACGTCCGGCGGCACGTTCACGACGGCCGGGGCGAAGTTCAGGATCGACTTCACGCCCGCGTCGACGAGGCGTTCGGCGACCTCCTGGGCGGCGGCCGGGGGCGTGGCGATGATGCCGATGGCGATGCTCTGGTCGACGGCGACCTCCTTGAGGTCGTCGAGGTGGCGCACGGGGAGGCCCCCGACCTCGGTCCCGATCATCGAGTCCTCGACGTCGAACAGCGCCATGATGCGGAAGCCCCGCTCGGTGAAGCCGCGGTAGGAGGCGAGGGCCCGGCCGAGGTTCCCGATGCCGACTATGGCGGCCGGCCAGTCCTTCGTCAGGCCGAGCTCGCGGGTGATCTGGTAGAGGAGGTACTCGACGTCGTAGCCGACGCCGCGGGTCCCGTAGGAGCCGAGGTAGGAGAGGTCCTTGCGGACCTTGGCGGCGTTGACGCCGGCCATGTGCGCCAGCTCTTCAGAGGAGACGGTGAGCTGGCCCCGGCCCTCGGCGAGGTCGAGCAACGCTCGGAGGTAGACGGGGAGCCGGGCGACCGTGGCTTCGGGGATCGGCCTGCTGCGCATGGCCGGCATCCTACGAGCTTGTGAGAGATATCACAAACCAGAATCCGGGCTCTGACCAGGACTTTTAGGGTGTAGGGGCCGGGACACAGAAGGGGGTTGGTGAATTTGTGCACCGCCGCGGGCGGCGCCGGGTGCTTGGTTCGCTCAGCCCGGGATGTCTATCTCCCGGCAGCCTTCGGGACGCAGCTCGGCCAGCTTCTTCGTCTGCGGCTCCCGGCCCCAGGCCTCTTGCCAGTCCCGGCAGGAGAGACCTTCGTCCCGGAAGTAGGCCCAGGCCGCGATCGCCAGTCCGGCCGCGACCAGGACGGCTACGACCATGACCCACGGACCTCGACTCGATTCCGGCACCCCCCGAGCGTAAGCTCGTCCCATGGATAGAAGCAGCTCGATCCGGGAGTGGGCCTGGGCCCTCGGGATCCTCGCCGTCGGCTTCGCCGACGCGATATTCCTCGCCTGGGTCGCCTAGGTCGCCAGCAGCGTCGCCAGCAGCACCACTATCCCGGCCCCCAGGACCGTCAGGCCCAGCCGCGTCAGCTTCTTGCCGGCCATCAGCTCCGGCCGGTCCTCGAAGCGCCTGTCGATCAGCCACAGCACGCCCCCCAGGACGGTCAGCACGAAGCCGCCCGCGATCATCAGCCCGGAGAGGATCCCGTAGACGCCGGCTTCGCTCATCGCCGCCAGGATAGGCGTGGCGGCGGGGCGAGATCGTCACGCGAGGAGTGGAACTTGAGCCGTTCTCAGTGCCGAAACTACGGACAGACGCGCGGACTAGTCCTCACCTAGCGTGGCGCCATGGAACGGGACCCCGCACGGACCGACGGACTTTCGCGCAGGAGGTTCCTTCGCCATGCCCTCGTCGCCGCGTGGGCGAGCCCGATGATCGTGACGCTCGCGTCCCACTCGGCTCAGGCTGCGGCCCCGGCAACGTGCGGGAAGAAGATCGGCGGCGCCGGGACGACCGCTTGCCGGATCACGTCGCCCTGCGGCTCGGCCGCGGTCGGGTGCAAGGGCAGCCCCGCGGCTCCCGCGGGATCGCCCTGCTACTGCATCTAGAGGAAAGCCGCCTAGCGGGGCCTGATCGAGGTGGTCGGTCCGAGACGGATCGTCTCGACCGGCACGTCCCGGCCGCGCACGGTCCGCCAGAACGTCGCGTACGGCTTGTCTGCCCAGTAGTTGTAGAAGTCGGCGGTCACGAGGCGCGTTCGGCCGCCGTCGGCCACGACGTAGGTCATCGGGTCCCGCCTCTGGCAACCATCTCGCTGAACCTATCGGCGCGAATCGAGGCCGACCATAGGCATTCCCCGCACTACTCCGGGGGCCGGAAGCGGTCGTAGTCGAGCGCGAGGCCGCGCCCGATCCACTCGCCGAGACGCACGAGGTTCATGAGCTCGTCGTCGCGCAGGAACTGGTCGTACGTCGGATACCTCGGGTAGAGCCGGTCGCGCAGCGAGAACGAGAGCGTGTTGATCGGAGAGTCCTGCGCGAGCATCGCCTTCCCGTAGAAGAGCAGCCCCGTGTCGCAGTCGTCGCCGCCCGTCCCGCCGCAGTCGTGATAGCGGATCACCGCGGTCTTCACGGCCGTCCTCGGCAACCTCCCGCCGGGGCCGCGGCGGAGCGGCTCGGGGTCGAGCTCGATCTCGGCTCCGCACTCCACCCGCGCCATCACGATCGCTTCCTGCAACGTCGCGAAGGAGTCCGCCGGGTCGCCGCTCGCGTCGAGGCAGAAGATCCACTTCGCCCGCCGGCGGACGAGCTCGACGAGCCCGAGGTTCTCCCAATGCCCGCCGTCGGTGACGTAGACGTACGGGTCGTCGGGGTCGTAGACGCCGAAGAGCTCCTTCAGCAGGTAGTTGATCCGCGGCCTCTTGAGCGGGCGGTCGAGCCGGTAGCGCGGGTTCGGCATCCACACACCGAGCCGGACGTTGAGCGCGGCCAGCAGCGCGTTCGTCGTCCCGAGGCTCTGGCGGCCCATCGCGGAGGTGAACGCGGCCCCCGACATCGCGACGGACGCGGAGACGGTGCCGAGATGCCGCGCCCGGAGCCCTCGGAGGTAACCGGGATCGACCGCGTCCGAGAACGTGAAGGACTCGGCGGGGATCCCGCTGACCCCGGGCCGGTTCGTCTGGGCCGCGGCGCAGACGACGAGCTGCGGTCCCGGCCGCCCGGCGTAGCCGGGCCACGAAGGCTCCGCGCCGACCGACAGCGGATAGACGCCGTCGCGCGCGGGGGCATGACGAGCTCTCTTCGACGCGTGCTGTGTCGTCGCGAACGTGGAGCGGAGGCGCAGCCAGTAGAGCCGGAACCACGACCACGACTGCGCGTCAGCGAGCGCATAGAAGACGGCGAACCCTCCGGCCACCGCGAGGTAAATGCTCGGGGACCACGCGAACGAACGCAGGCCGAACGCCGCGTCGGTCGCCACGCGCCCCGCGAACAGGAACGCGAGCAGCCCCAGCAGCACGCCGCCGAGGCGCGCTACCTTCGACGCGAACGGCCTGACGAGGAACCACCCCACGGCGCCCGCCAAGAGGATCGCGACGGCCCCGGCCACGACGCCCGCTCCCTCTACGGGATCGCCCGGAAGCGCGGCCCACGTCTTCGGGACCTCCGTCATCGCGACCGGCACGCCGACGAGGAACGCGAGCAAGAGCGTGCCTCCTCCGGTGAAGAACCCCGCGACCGCGAGCGTTCGCTTGCGAGCGGGGTCCCACAGGACGAGCGAGACGACGAACGACGCGACGGCCGCGACGAGACCCGCCAGCCCCGGCAGCCACAGCCTCAGCGGGACGGCGAGCGACTGCGCGTCGGCGCGCGAGTACGCGAACTCACGCAGCTCCGGCTGGACCGGCCAGGTCGCGGCCAGACGCCCGACGGGCCACGCGAGCAGGCACACGATCGTCGCGAGCACCGCGACGTTGAAGGCGACCAGCGCGGCCCCCGTGAGGAACGTCGCCGGCAGGCCGCCTCGACCCGTCGAGAGGTAGCGACGGTTCGCCCGCAGGTACGAGAAGAGGTCCGGGGTGCCCGGCGGGGGCTCGAGGAGCCGGTCGACGTCGCCGTCGGGCCGAGGGCGCACGTTCGGCGCGTCG
>DASQDO010000091.1:0-2761 GCA_035634135.1 Actinomycetota bacterium | reverse complement strand
GGGAAAGCCCCCCAGGCGAGGTCGCCCCCGAACACGAGGAGGTCGACGTCACCGGACGACGCGTCGGCGAGCACCGCGTCCAGCGCGAACGGGTTCGCGTGGACGTCGTAGAGCGCGGCTACGCGCCGGGCGTGCGTGAGGGTCAGCCGATCCCGCGTACGCGTGCGACGCCGTCGAGCAGGCCGCGGATCGCCCGCGCCCCCGCGACGGCGCCTTCCTCGGCGTCGCGCAGGTCGTCCTCGGACGAGCTCAGCTCGGCGACGGCAGCGGCCAGCTCGCCGGCGTGCTCGACGTCGAGCTCGCCGTGCAGCTCGAAGTACTCGAGGCCCGGCCCCTCGACGCCGTACAGGTCGCGGAGGCCCTTGATCTTCGTCTCGCACACGTCGGGGGTCTGCGACTCGTACCCGTAGATCATCCCGAGCGCGAACGACGGCGAGCGGTCGCGCACGGCGGCCTCGAACGCCGCTATGCACGCGAGCGTCTCGTCCTCGGCCGGGGTCTCGCGCACCGACACCGAGTCGGCCCCGACCGCGGCGGCGAACCGGAGCCACAGCCCGAGGTGGTCGCCGTCGCGCTCGTCCGCGAGGTTCTCGAGGACGCTGGTCTTCGCCTCCGAGTCGGGCAAGCGGTCCGCGAGCACCGCGAGGTAGCCCGGGAACGCCTCGACCTGGTTGAAGTACTGCGCCGCGTAGAAGCGGAGGTCGTCGGTCGTCAGCGTCCCGTCCGCCCACGCCCGGTAGAACGGGTGGTCGAGCAGCCGGTCGTCGGCGGTGCTGCGGTCGAGGCGTGCTGCGATCTCCGTCGTGCCGGTCATGGCGCTCCTCCCAGGTCGATCCCGCGTGGGGCCTCCGCCGGCCCGCGGGAGCTCGGTGCCGGCGCGGATTGTAGCGGGGGGCCTTCCGACGTGACATCGTTACGGCCGTGGCGGTGATCGAAGTGCGCGGGCTGAAGAAGGACTACCGGCGGCTGCGGGGTGGCTCGACCCGGGCGGTCGACGGCCTTGACCTCACGATCGAGCCTGGAGGCGTGTTCGGGCTCCTCGGCCCGAACGGGTCGGGGAAGACGACGACGTTCCGGTGCATCCTCGGGCTGGCGAGGCCGACGGAGGGGGAGTGCCGCCTCCTCGGCGCCGACTCACAGCGCGGCCTCCACACGGTCGTGGGGCGGGTCGGGTCGATCGTCGAGGCACCGGCGCTCTTTCCCACGTTCTCCGGGAAGCGGAACCTCGAGCTCCTCGCTGCGATCCACGACATCCCCGACGCCCGCGTCGGCTCGGTCCTCGAGAGGGTCGGCCTCGCGGGGCGCGAGAAGCACCTCGTCCGGACGTACTCGCTGGGAATGCGCCAGCGGCTCGCGATCGCCGCGGCGCTGCTGAAGGACCCGGAGCTGCTGATACTCGACGAACCGGCGAACGGGCTCGACCCCGCCGGGATCAGGGAGGTCCGCGAGATGGTCCGGTCGCTCGCCGCCGAAGGACGCACGGTCGTCGTCTCGAGCCACATCCTTAGCGAGGTGCAGCTGATGTGCGACCGCGTCGCGATCCTGTCGCGGGGCCGCTGCGTCGCCGTGGGCGACGTCGAGGAGCTGCTCCGCCAGGCCCAGGGCAGCGGGGTCCTCGTGCGCCTCGACGATCCCAGTAGGGGGGCCGAGGTCCTTCGGGCGGCGGGGCTCGAGGCCACCGAGTCCGAGCGCGGGCTGCACATCGCGGTCCCGCCCGACCAGGGGTCGAGGGTCGCGCGCGTTCTGGCCGAGGCCGGCCTCTACCCGAACGAGCTGCGGCCGGACGAGGTCGACCTCGAGACGGTCTTCCTCGACCTCACCGAGGGGCCGGCGTCGTCGTGATGGGTCTCTTCGGCTCCGAGATGACGCGGCTCGCCTCCCGGAGGCTGTTCCGGTGGCTCCTGATCCTGTTCATCGGGTTCCTCGTGCTCGGCGCGGTCATCGTGTTCGTGAACGACAACGGGACGTTCTCGCGGGAGAACGTCGCCGACGGGCTCATAGGGCTCTCCTTCCCCCTGCTGATGTTCTCGTGGCTCGTCGGCGCCAGCGCGATCGGCGCGGAGTGGGGGAACAGGACGGTCTCCGCGCTGCTGACGTGGGAGCCGCGGCGGACGCGGGTGCTCGTGACGAAGGCGGTCGCGGCGGCCGTCTCGACCGCCCTGTGGGTGATCGCGCTGCAGATCGTGTGGACGGCCGTGATGATGCCGGTCGCGAGCGACGGCGTCGGGTTCACGGTCGGCCCTCCCTTCTCGTGGGGCGATTACCTCGCGTTCGCCGCGCGGATCCTCGGCGTGTGCGTGGTCGCGTCCGTGCTCGGGTTCTCCCTGGCGACCATCGGCAAGAACACGGGGGCCGCCCTCGGTGGGGGCATGGCCTACCTCCTGATCGTCGAGTCGCTCGTGCGCGCCTACCTGCCCGAGTGGAACGATTGGCTCCTGAGCACGAACATCGTCCGGGTCGCGGAGCGCGGCGCCGACGCCGCCTTCGACGGCGTGACGACCGAGGAGGCCGCCCTTCGGCTGGTGGCGTACGCGGTCGGGCTGTTCCTCGTGGCGCTGGGGGTCTTCCGGCGCCGCGAGATGGCGTGACCCGGCCCCGCCCAGCGGAATTACGTATTTATTTCCAGGCCCCCGGCCGGTAGGAAGGTCCGGAGAGGGTCTTCTACGTCAGAGAGGTGTCTTCTGTGAGGCTTCGCGGATCGACAAGGGCGGCGGCGTTCGCCGTAGCGGTGGCGGGTTTCGTCGGCTCCATGACGGGCGTC
>DASQDO010000090.1:0-5036 GCA_035634135.1 Actinomycetota bacterium | reverse complement strand
ACGAGTCGACGTTCTCCAGAGCCGCGTGGCGCGCGATGCCGGGGTTCCCCGGCGCGGCCACGAGCTCGTCCACGACGTGCGAGCGCGACAGCGCCCACGCGAGCGCGCTCTCGCGACCCCCGGACCCCAGCAGCAAGACCTTCATTGCAGCGGCACCATCTGGTCGCGGCCCGGTCCCACCGACACGTACGACACCGGGACGCGAGCCAGCGACTCGAGCGCCTCGACGTACGACCTCGCTTCCTTCGGGAGGTCGTCGAGCGCACGCGCCTCGGTCAGGTCGTCGCCCCAGCCCGGCAGCTCTTCGAAGATCGGCCGGCACTTGTTGAAGATCGTCTGGTTCGGGGGGAACTCCTCGTAGCGCTCGCCCTCGTACTCGTAGGCGACGCACACCTTGATCGAGTCGAACTGCGAGAGCACGTCGAGCTTCGTGATCACGAGCTCCGTCAACGTGTTGAGCCGCGCCGCGTAGCGCGCCGCGACTGCGTCGAACCATCCACAGCGGCGCTTGCGCCCGGTCGTCGTCCCGTACTCACCACCGGCCTCGACGAGGACCTCCGCGTCCGCAGGGTCGGCCTCCGACGGGAAGGGCCCCGAGCCGACGCGCGTGCAGTAGGCCTTCGCGATCCCGATGATCCGCTGGACGTCGCGGGGGCCGACGCCCGCGCCCGCACATGCTCCGCCCGCGATCGGGTTCGACGACGTCACGAACGGATAGGTGCCGTGGTCGAGGTCGAGCATCGTGGCCTGCGCGCCCTCGAACATCACCGAGCGTCCCTCGTCGAGAGCGCGCTGCACGAACAGGCTCGTGTCGCCGATGTGCGGCTCGAGACGCCGCGCGTACTCGAGGTACTCCTCTTCGATCTTCTGCTGCTCGAGCGGGAGCCGACCGTAGACGCGCGTCAGCACGAGGTTCTTCTCCTTCAGGGCGACCTTCAGCTTCTCCGAGAAGATCTTCGGGTCGAGGAGGTCCTGCACGCGCAGCCCGATGCGCGCGGCCTTGTCCGCGTACGTCGGGCCGATGCCGCGCTTGGTGGTGCCGAGGCGGTTCTTGCCGAGCCTGCGCTCGGTGACCGTGTCGAGCTCGAGGTGGTACGGCATGATCACGTGCGCGTTCCCCGAGAGCCTGAGCCGCGACGTGTCGATCCCGCGGCCCTCCAGGTTGTCCATCTCCTCGATCAGGACCTGTGGGTTCACGACGACGCCGGGGCCGATCACCGGCGTGCAGTGCGGATAGAGGATCCCCGTCGGGACCAGATGGAGCGCGTAACGCTCGCCCCCGACGACGATCGTGTGGCCGGCGTTGTTGCCGCCCTGGTAGCGGACGACGACGTCGGTGCGCTCGGCGAGGAGGTCGGTGACCTTTCCCTTGCCCTCGTCACCCCATTGGATGCCGACGAGGGCTATGCCGGACATCGCGTCAGCGCTCGATCCGGAACTTGATCCGGACGTGCGTCAGGTACTCGCTGATGGTCCCGTCCGAGACGTTGCACGAGGTGTCGAGGACCTCCATGCCGGTGATGCCGCGGATGGTCTTGGACGCCTCCGCGAGGGCCTGGTTGGCGGCGTCCCTCCACGATTCAGTGGACACCCCTACCAGGTCGATCGTCTTGATCACCGCCATGGGCACCTCTCTGGCTAGTCGGTCTCCGCGGGGTGGATTGTAGCGACGCGGGGCCTCCCGGCGGTTCCGGGCGTCTATTGACGTAGAACCCATGGCCACGACTGGAGCGAGCATGGAGACGGCGGTGCGGACGACGGCGGCGGGGAGGTTCGAGGACCTCTACGCCGCGCACGGCCGCGACGCCGTCCGGCTCGCCTATCTGCTGACCGGCGACCGCTCCGAGGCCGAGGACGTCGCTCAGGAGGCGTTCGTGCGCCTGCTCGGCAAGTTCGCCGACCTCCGCAAGCCCGAGGTCTTCCGGGCCTACCTGATGCGGACGGTCACGAACCTCGTCCGGAGTCGCTTCCGTCATCTGGCCGTCGAGCGCAAGCACGCCGGCACCGTCGTGCGCCGCGGCGACCCCGTGCAGATGCCCGACCTCGGCGCCCGCGCCGAGCTCGGGGCCGCGCTCGCCCGGCTCCCCTACCGCCAGCGGGCCGCGCTCGTCCTCCGTTACTGCGAGGACCTGTCGGAGCAGCAGACGGCCGACGTGCTCGGGACTTCGGTGAAGGCGGTGAAGGGCCTGGTAGTGCGCGGGCTCGCCCACTTGAGAGAGCAGGAAGAGGTGTCGCGATGAACGACTTCGAGCGACGGCTGAGGGACCTCGGCGAGAAGGCGAGAGACGAGGTGAGCACGGGCCTGGCGCCGCGGCCGGGGCACCTGCGACGGATCAGACGGCGCCGTCTCGTGGCCTCGACCGGAGCCTTCGCGTGCGCGGCGACGATCGTGGCGGCGGGAGCGTTCGCGTGGGCCGGCCGGACGGCCGACTCTCCGCCGGTCCCGCCGGCCGACGACAGGCCGTCGCCGTTCGTCGACACGAGGGCCTGCGAGCCCACGTCGGTAGCCGCGCGGGTCGCTCCGGCCGGCTTCTCGAAGACGCTGGAGATGCCCAGGGTCACGACCGGCCGCGGCGTGCTCGGCGTCTTCCGAGGACCACGTGACTCCGCGATCGAGGTCACGCTTGCGCACTACGCGTACCCGCAGAGGCGACCGCGGCCGATCGAGATGCTCGGGGGCCGGGCCTCCATCGGTGCGATCCGCGACGGCTACTCGGTCGTCCTCGACGAGCCCTGTGGCATCGCTCTCAACGGCTACGGGATCACGGAGGCCGAGCTCGAGCGGTTCGCCCGTGGCCTCCGCCGTACGAACCGGATGGAATCTTTGTACGGGGGGACGATCTGGCCGCCGGACGACCTCACGGCCGAGGCGCAGGCATGCACGGTCGACATGCACGAGCGCGACGACCCCGTCGTCGTGGCCAAGCAGTTCCTCGCGACCGAGCTCGGCTGGGAGGACGCGATCGTGATCCGACCGAAGCGGTGGTGGGAGCCCTGGTACGCGACGCGCTCCGCACCGGACGCGTACGAGACGCCTCCGGGGGTCGAGCTGAGGATGGGCGAGGCAATCGCTCCGGGCTGCTGGTCGGTCGAGAGCGCCGGGCGATACGAGGGCGGCGTCGCCCCGGAGGGCCTAGCCGTCTCGGTCCGAGGCGAACGTATGACGGTCTCGTACGCGCCGGAGGAAGGGATGCTCCAGGGCATCGCAGACGTCCGCTACGGCACGCGGGGGCCGATCCGGCACAGCGTGGGCTCGGACGGCGAGGGACTCGTGGAGCTCGGCTTCGAGCCGAAGGAGCCGGGCCGGCTCCTGCTCCACTACCAGGACCAGGACAAGGGCGTCTTCTACTGCATAGGGATCGCGCTGCCGCCGGGGGACTACGAGTTCGAGTAGCTCAGACGCGCCCGCTCGGCTAGGTGGCCGCAGGCGGCCAGGGTGATATACCAAACCAGGCAAACCGGTCAATCCCTCCCGACGAAGGAGACCTCCGATGCCGAAGCTCCGTTCGATCGCAGTCGCCACGGCCCTGGCCGCGGCCGCCAGCCTCCCGCTCGCGCCCGCCGCCTACGCCTCGCACTCGTGCGCCCTCGACGAGACGAACCCGACGCTCGACCAGATCTGCGAGAGCCACGGTGACGGGATCGTCCAGGCGATCCTCTGCCTGATCCTCAAATCCTGCTAGGGACCCTCGCTATATTGCGCGCGTGCAGCGCGCGCGGGGTCACCTCGTCGTCGTCGTAGGCGGCGTCGCGCTGCTCCTGACGTCGTTCGTCCCGTTGTGGGCGACCTACCGCGTCCCCGGCCTCGGCCTCGTCGCGCCCGAGACCTCGCATCAGAACGCGTGGACCGCGTACGGCCTCACGATGCAGCTGGGGCTCGCCGTCGCGCTCGTGGCCTCGCTGCTCGCCGGAATCTCCGCGCTCACGGGATCGACCGAGCGGACCCCCGTCGTGCTGGGGCTGTGCGCGACGGCGTTCGCGCTGCTGATCTGGCAGGTCGTACGGGGCCCGCAGGGATCGTCGGACCCGGGCGGATACGGCATCGACCGCGGAGTGCTGTTGTTCACGGGGGCCGCTCTCGCCGCGGCCATGACCTACGGTAGCTACTTCGCCTGGAAGGAAACCGGCCGGGCGCCCCGCGTTCGGGGATGATGTGCGCAAAGCGCACCGTCACTAGGAGAGTGATCCGAGATGGACACGGACCTGTTCCAGATCCTCGCGTTGATCCTGTTGCTGGGCTTGCTGCTGACCCTGTTCGGCGTGCTCCAGTCGCTAGGCGCGATCCGTAAGACGCTCGAGGGCCAAGGTGCCCCCGAGCCCTCGGCTACGCCGGCCGTCGAGCCGGTGGCCGCGGCCCCCCCACGCGAAGCGAGCCAGGAGCCCGAGACGTGGGCCCGGGGCGACGCCACGGAGCCGGAGACGTCCGGGCTTGGCGACACCGGCGCCCGGACGGGCTGGCCGGCGCCTCAGGAAGCGGCCGGGGCCCCGACCTCGACCGTGGAGGAAACCTCTCCCGCGCCTGCGGCCGGCAGCGGCGCACGGGTGCTGTACGGGGACGCCGGGCTGACGACGGCGACGCCGAGCGAGGCCGCGCTGCGCCCGGCCGAGGACGAGCCCGCGGACACGACGGCGGCCGCTTCGGCAGGGGCGGCGGGGTCCGGGATGGCCGGCACGATGGGGCTCGACTCCGGCGTGGGAACGTCGGGCACGACCGGTGGGGGCACGGACGCCGGGACGGTCGGCGGCCTCGAGACCGGCCTCGGCGGGTCCCACATGGGCACGAGCGGCACGAGCGGCACCGCCGGCACGGACGCGGGGTCCGGGTTCGGCACCGTCGAGACCGGCGGGGCGACCTCGGACACGGGCGGCGGGACGACCGGCGTGGGGGCCGCGACGACCGACACCTCCGCGGGCACCGGCGGGGGCGGCGCGGTCACCGAACGGGCGGCCTCGGCCGAGGACGATCCTCAGGAGCAGCCCTTCGAGCGCGACGGCCGCTGGTGGTTCCGGCGGGGCGACGAGCTGCTCGTCTACGA
>DASQDO010000089.1:0-10330 GCA_035634135.1 Actinomycetota bacterium | reverse complement strand
GAGGCACTCGCGGGGAGGGCGTCGCGGCTCGCGCCGCAAGGCGACCCCCGGGGGGTAGCGGCCGAGCTGCTCGAGTCCGTGTGCGCGACGTTCGGCTTCGCCCGCGGCGTGGTCGCAGGGGGGCAGGGCGGTGCCATCGAGCTGCTCGCCTACCACGGCCCCGGTGAGATGCCGGTGGTCGCGCCGTGCACGGGGGGCCTCGTTCGCCGCGTGGTCGACGAGCGGCGTCCGATCCTGTCGAAGGCTCTCGACGCCGAGTCGGACGGATGGCTCAGCGGGATCCTCCCCTTCGCGCGCAACCTCGTCGCGGTTCCGCTGGCGGCGGACGGCGAGCCCGTCGGAGCGCTCGTCGTCGAGCACACCGGGGGCCGGGTCGAGCGGCGAGTCGTCTCGATGCTCGGCCAGTTCGCCGCGCACGCTGCCCTCGCGCTGCGGAACTCGTGGCTGTTGCAGCAGGTCCAACGCCTGGCCGAGACGGACGGGCTCACCGGGCTTGCGAACCGGCGGACTTTCGAGACGACGCTGGAGCGCGAGCTGTCGAGGGCCGCGCGCAGCGGCGAGCCGGTGACGCTCGTGATGGTGGACGTGGACCACTTCAAGAAGCTCAACGACACGCACGGCCACCAGACGGGCGACGAGGTGCTGAAGCTCGTGGCGGGAGAGCTCGCGTCCGCGTGCCGCGACTTCGACACCGCGGCCCGGTACGGCGGCGAGGAATTCGCCGTGATCCTGCCGTCGTGCTCGTCGTCGGAGTCGCTCGTCGTCGGAGAGCGGCTGCGCGAGTCGATCGCCGCGATCGAGACGGTCACCGACGTGACGGCGAGCGCCGGCGTCGCGACCTTCCCCGTGCACGCGTCGGACCCCGAGGGCCTGATCAAGGCAGCGGACGAGGCGCTGTACGAGTCGAAGCGTGCGGGCCGGAACCGCGTGACGCGCTCGCGCCGCCGGGGGCCGAAGAAGTCGAAGCTCGTCGTCCTGCCCGACTGAGCGCTCGGCGCCGCGACTTCCCGGTCGACAGGGAGGGCGCCCTGTGCCAATGTCGCTCACGTGGCACGCCTCGACGTGGAGCTCATCGAACACGAGCTGTTGCAGCACCCAGCCGTCGAGCGCTGCGTAGTCGTCGCGCGGAGGACGACGACTACGCGCGACCCCCGCATGGTCGCGTACGTCACGGGCCGCGACCTGGAGGAGTCGGTGCTGAAGTCCTACGTCGAGAGCCACGTCTTCGGCTTTGTGCTCCCGGAAGCGTACGTGGTGCTCGACCAGCTGCCCTTGGGGCCCAACGGGAAGGTGGACCGCAACGCGCTCCCCGATCCCTTCCAGTTCGATCGCGAGTAGCCGCGAGCTGTCTGAGCTCCGGGGGGACTACTTGTAGACCTTCCTCCGGAAGATGTCGGTCGCCAGCGAAGCTACGCGGTCCAGGATCAGCAGACCGTCCAGGTGGTCTATTTCGTGCTGGAAGGCGCGGGCCTCGAAGCCCTCCGTCGCTATGACCTTGCGCTCGCCTTCCGGCGTCGTCCCCACGACCACGAGACTCGTCGCGCGCGCTACGTCCGCGGTCAGGTCGGGCACGCTCATGCAACCCTCGCGGCCCACCTTGCGGCCGGAGCTCTCGACTATCACCGGGTCGAAGAGGACGACCAGCCCATGGCAGACGGTCGTCTTGGGGTGCTCGCTGACGTCGAGCGCGAACGCGCGCCGGGAGACGCCGATCTGCGGCGCGGCCAGGCCCACGCACGCGGGGGACGACCGCATCGTGTCGAGGAGGTCCGCAGCCAGCTCCTCGTCGGGGGGGCCCGGCTCGGCCTTCGCCTTGAGGATCGGGGCGGGCAGCCGGCAGACCGGCCGGACCGTCACGCCTAGAGGACGTCCCGCTCGATCGGATGCATGCTGACCTCGACGCCGACGTCTCCTCGGAGCTCGTCGAGCGCGGCGGCCACCTCGTCCGGCGACGGCGCGGAGATCTCGAGCATCAGCGCGTACACGGGCTCGTCGGGCGAGCCGATGAGACGAGAGGTCAGGTCGGTGACGTTCGCACCGAGCCCCGCGAGCGCGTCCGCTACGCGGTAGACGATGCCGGGGTGGTCGGCGCCGTAGACCGAGACGACGTGCGTCGAGTCCTCGAGCGCGATGCTCGCTTCCTCCACCGGCCTCGCCGCGACGACGAGGTCCATCTCGCGTGCCGCAGGCGCCAGCGCGTCTTCGAGCCGGGCGGCGTCGGCCCCCTCCGGCCCCCGTACCACCATCACCATCGAGAAATGCCCGCGCAGGATCGTCGAGGTCACGTCTTCGAGGTTGCACCCCGCTTCGTAGAGCGCCCGCGTCACGCCCGCGACGATGCCGGGGCGGTCGGTGCCGATGACGGTGACGGCGATAGGGCCGGGCTTGCTCATCGGCCCACCCTAAAGCGCGACCTCTGAGGAAAAACGGACGCTATGCGTCCATTTCGCCTCATTGGATGGCAGACGGGCCGGGCTAGGGCAGCGAGGGGATGCGTACGACCGCGTCGGCGTCGCTCGTCGAGACCCAGTAGGCGCCGCTCCCCTGCACGAGGTCGCGCGGCCCCCCTTCGATCTCGCCCAGCTCCGTCGTCTCGCCCGTCGCCGCGTCGATCTGCGTGAGGACGCCGCTGCCGTCACCGAGGTCCGAGAGCACGACGACGCCCGCCGGCGTGTGCACCATCTCGACGTACGTGCCGCGGAACCCGTACGACCGGATCCTCCTCGACGCCCCGGCGAAGTCGAGGGCGTGCACGGCACTGCCGTCGCCCTCGGCCACCCACACGTGCCCGTCGTCGTAGTGGACGTCGCCGCGGTCCTCTACGTCGAACGAGATCTCGAAGCCGGTCGGCTCTCCCGTGAGGCGATCCACTCCGTACACCGTCCCGCCGGCGTCCAGGACGAAGACCGCTCCCTCTCGCGCCGCGACGTTCACCGGGCGCACCCAGTCGATCCGCCGGACCTCGTCACCCGTAGCGGGGTCGACCTGCACGAGGTCGCGGTCGATGACCGACACCCAGAGGAAGCCGTCGATCGCGAGATCGAGCGGCGTGTCCGCGGGCGCCACGTCGATCCTGCGGTCCGGAGTCGGGGAGCTCGTCACCGGGTCGATCCTCTGGACGGCGCCGAGCTCCGGGCTCGCGGCCCACACCTCGCCGCCCTCGCCGACGGCCAGGTCGCCGGGCGCGCCCGACAGCGGGACCGTCACGACCTCGTTGGAGACCGGGTCGATCCTCGACACGGTGCCGTCGCCGGCGTTGCTCACCCAGAGCGCGCCGTCGCCGACGGCGACCTCCGTGGGCTCGTCGCCTACGGAGACCGAGACCCAGCCCGCGGGGAGCTCGATCTCGGCCGCCGGCCGCGGCGCTTCCCGCGCCGTCTGCGCTCCCGGCCATGCGAGCACCGCCACGGCGACTACCGCGGCGGTTGCGAACGCAGCACCGGCGGTCGCCTTCATCTGACGCCGGCGCCGGAGCTGGTCGATCCGATTCCTCGCCCGGAGCAGGTCCGGAGGGTTCCGCCTGACGTAGTCGTCGCCCACCGCACGCAACGCTTCTTCGATCCGGCCCTCACCGTCGTTCAACTCTCCCCGCCCCTCATGAAGTCCGGGCCGAGCTTGTCGGCGAGGCGCGCCCTGCCGCGGGAGAGCTGTGACTTCACGGTCCCGAGCGGGACGTCGAGGGTCTCGGCTATCTCGGGCTCGGTCATCCCCTCGAGGTAACGGAGGACGACGCAGGCGCGCTGGCGGTCCGGGAGCGATCGCACCGCGGCCCACACGTCGAGGCCGAGCCCGTGGTCTTCGACGTCGAAGGTCTTCTCACGCTGCTCATCGCGGTGGTGGACGAACGAGTTGACGCGGTTCTCGATCGCCTTGCGCCTCATCTTCGAACGGCAGGCGTTGACGACCATCTGGCGGAGGTACGCGGGCGGCCAGTCGACGGTGCGGAAGCTCTTCCACCGCGACAGCGCCTTCGCGAAGGCCTCCATCACGATCTCCTCCGCGGCATCGCCGTCGCCGATCATCACGTAGGCGAGCCGGCGCATCGGGTCGTAGTGCTCGTAGAACAGAGCGGCGACCTCGCGGTCCCGCTCGGTCTGCTTCTCCGACCTAGCCAAGTCCCGCTCCACCAGGACGCCTGCGTGCACGAGGTGCGCTTCCATGCCCGTCAACACGCCCAAGGGGGCCGGACGGTTCCCGGAAGCCGATCCGTACGTAGTTTTCGCAAAGCTCTTGCGGGACTAGTCCCGGGGTTCCGATAATGCCGAAGCACCTCGTTCGCACCGCCACCGTGACCAAGGACCCCCCGTGCCTCGAATCTCGTTCACCGGCGAAGAGCATGCACGCATCAACCACGTCCTGCGCGAGCTCGACCCGGCGACCCACGACCTCACGGCTCACTGGCGCGACCTCCTCAGCGGTGAGGACTGGGCGTTCCTACAGGACTACGTGCGCACCGAGATGCGGGCAACGCTCGAGATGGGCATGCTCGCCCGCTCGATCGCCCAGGTCGTGGACGAGCGCCGCCTCGCCGATCAGACGGCCGTCGACCACTTCCTGCGCTCGACGCCCTGGTCCCGGAACTTCGGGCTGACCGACGAGGCCGAGGAGCGCCTGATGAGCATCCTGGGCCAGACCCTCGACTCCCCCCTGTTCCTGGCGATCGAGGCGCTCATGCAGATCGCCGAGGACCGGATGTTCGACACGCTCGACTCGGAGTACCGGAGCCTGCTCGAGGGCCGGCTCTAGCTCAAGCACCGGCCTGGGCCCGTTCGAGGCTCTCGGCCGCCGTCTCCCACTCCCCCTCCAGGCGCGCCATCCGCCGCTTCGCCGACTCGTAGTCGCGCACGAGCGCCGCCACGTCGGTGCCCGACGAGTAGACCTCGGGGTCGGCCATGATCGCCTCGAGCTTCTTCAGCTCGGCACCCACCTCCCCGATCCGTCTCTCGAGCTTCGTCACCTTGTCGCGCAGGTCCTTCGTCAGCGCGCGTGCCTGCGCTTCGATACGGCGGCGTTCCTTCGCGCTCAGCCGGGGCGCCTCCTTCTGGGCTGCCGGCGACTCCGGCTCGGCGTCGGAGACGGCGCGCTCGAGGTAGTAGTCGTAGCTGCCGTCGTAGGACGTGACGGCGCCGTCGCGCACCTCGACGATGCGGTCGGCGACGCTGCGGATCAGGTGACGGTCGTGCGTGATGAGGACGAGCGCCCCCGTGTACTCCTCGAGCGCGTCCTCGAGGGCGTCGCGGCTCGGGATGTCGAGGTGGTTCGTCGGCTCGTCCATGCACAGGAGGTTGGCGGGGGTGACGAGCATCCGGGCCAGGGCGAGCCGGCTCCGTTCGCCCCCGGACAGCACCGACACGCGCTTGTCGACGTCCTCGCCGGAGAACAGGAAGCGGCCGAGGAGGTCGCGGGGCTGAACCTCGACACCCGGTGGGACCGCGCGCTGTAGCTCCTGCACGACGGTGTTCGAGAGCACGAGCTCTTCGATCTGGTGCTGGGCGAAGTAGCCGACGCGCGCCTCGTGGCCGAGCTTGCGCTCACCGGACTGCGGCTGCAGCGCACCGGCGAGGAGCTTGAGCAAGGTGCTCTTGCCGGCGCCGTTCGGGCCGACCAGCGCGATCTTCTGCCCCCGCTCGATCACGAAGTCGAGCGAGTCGTAGACGCGTTTCTCTCCGTACGAGAACCCGACGCCGGCGAGGTCGAGCACTACGCGGCCCGGCCGCGGCGGCTGCGGGAACGCCAGCTTCATCGTGCGCTGCCGCCGGCCCGGCCCCTCCGCCTTCTCCATCTTCTCGAGGGCCTTGACCCGGCTCTGGACCTGCTTCGCCTTCGAAGCCTTGTAGCGGAAGCGGTCGATGAACGCCTGCGTCTGGGCGGTCTTGCGCTGCTGGTTCACGGCCGCGGCCTCGGCGAGCCGCGCCCGTTCGGCGCGCTGCCGCACGAACGCCTCGTAGTTCCCCGTGTACGTGGTGAGCCGGGCGCGGTCGATCTCGACGACCTTCGTAGCAATCCCGTTGATGAAGTCGCGGTCGTGCGAGATCAGCAGCACCGCTCCCTCGTAGCCGCGCAGGAACCGTTCGAGCCAGTCGACGGACTCGAGGTCGAGGTGGTTCGTGGGCTCGTCGAGCAGGAGCACGTCGGGGGCCGACAGCAGCAGCTTCGCCAGTGCCACGCGCATCAGCCATCCTCCCGACAGCGTGTCGGTCGGCTCGTCGAAGGCCTCCTGCGCGAAGCCGAGCCCCGACAGGATCCGCTTCGCCTCGGGCTCGATCTCGTAGCCGCCGAGCGTCGCGAAGCGATCCTGGAGCCGTGCGTACTCGGCGACGAGCGCCTCCAGCTCGGGGCCGGGCGAGAGGCCTTGCATCTCGTCTTCGAGCACCGCGAGCCGGTGCCCGGTCTCGGTCGCCTCGGAGCCGGCGGACAGGACCTCTTCGAGAAGGGTCCGGCCCCGCAGAGCGTCGGTCTCCTGGCGCAGGTAGCCCACTACGACGCCCCGGGCGATCACGACGTCGCCCTCGTCGGCCTCCTGCTCGCCGGCGACGATGCGGAACAGCGTCGTCTTGCCCGTGCCGTTCAGCCCGACGATCGCGATGCGGTCGCGCGCGCCGACCTGGACGGTCGCGTCGCGGAACAGGTCGCGCGCCCCGAACGACTTCCTGAGCCCGGTGATCGTGATCATGACTCCGTCGATTCTGTACCGTCGCGCGATGGACTTCGTGCTGGAGCGTCCGACCGACGCCCACCTCGACGAGCTCGTCGAGCTGTACCGAGCCTGCGACCTCGTCGACGCGCCGGGAACGGTGAGCGATCGCGAGGACGTCGCGTGGCGCTGGCGGACCTCCGACTTCGACCGGAGCCGCGACGCATGGGTAGCGCGGCGAGACGGCGTCGTGGCCGCTTACGCGTGGGTCTTCGAGGGCCTCGCCGACGTCAAGGTCCACCCGGATGCGCGCGGGCACGGCCTCGGGCGCCGGCTCCTCGAGACGACCGAGAGGCGGGCGGCCGAGCAGGGCAGCCGCGACGGCAACCTCCGTCAGAACGTCACGAACCGGATGCCGGACGCACGGGCGCTCCTCGAGGCGAACGGGTACGTCTACTCGCACCACTACGCGCGCATGGAGATCGACCTAGCCGAGGCGCCGGGCGTCCCTCCCCCACCCGAGGGCGTCGTGCTGCGCAACTACGAGGTCGGTCCCGACGACGCGATCGTCCACGCGGCGTTCAACCGTGCGTGGTCGCAGTACGAGGGTGAACGGTGGGAGCCGGAGCCCCTGGACCGGTGGATGGACGCGGTCGAGTCGGAGGACTTCGACGCGGCCCACTGGCACTTAGCGATCGAAGACGGCGACGTCGTCGGGTTCTGCCTCGGCGAACGTTACGGCGACAACGGCTGGATCCAGTACCTCGGGATCGTGCCGGAGCAGCGCGGACGGGGGCTGGGCCGGGTCATGCTCATGCGAGGGCTCGCCGGCTTCCACGCCGAGGGCGTTCGGCGGGTCGAGCTGACGGTGAGCTCCGAGAACGTCCCGGCCGCGCGGGCCCTCTACGAGAGCGCGGGCATGCGCGAGACCCTGCGCTACGAGAACCTGAAGAAACCGATGACCGCCGTCGGGCGGTAGTTTCTGCCTGTGAACCCCGAGGGCGTAGCCCGGCCCCCCCGAAGCTCCTCCCCGGCCGGGGAGCGGCGCGGCCTCGTGCTCGGCGGAGGCGGTCTCGTCGGGATGGGCTATCACGCCGGCGCGCTGCAGGCGCTCGAGGAATGGGGCGTCGACCTCGGGGCCTCGGACCTAATCGTCGGGACGAGCGCCGGCGCGGTCATGGCCTCGTACATCGCGTCGGGCTGGACCGGCAACGACTTCTACGAGTACGCGCACGGGCGCCATCCCCAGTCCGAGCGCGACGACGCCGAGCAGCGCGACCAGGTCAAGACGATCTTCACGCCGATGTGGCACTCGCCGGCCGAACGCGTCCGGAGGGGCATCGGGTCGACGTTCGCCGTCGTGTCGTCCCGGGGCTACTGGGGCAAGGCGATGCGCGGGCGGGTCCCGTCCGGCACGCTCCGCAAGGTGTTCCCCGCGGGCCTCTACTCGACCGAGGACACGCGCTTCCGGCTGCATGCCGACCTGCCCGAGGAATGGCCGCGCGACGGCGTCTACATCTGCGCCGCCGACCTGTACACCGGCGAGCGGGTCGCGTTCGGGGCTCCCGGGGCTCCCCCCGCGCCCTTCCCCGAAGCCGTGCGCGCGTCGACCTCCATCCCCGGCGTCTTCCCTCCGGTGCGCATCGGGGACCGCCAGTACGTCGACGGCGGCGTCGTAAGCGCCACGTCGCTCGACCTCGCGGCGGACGCCGGGTGCGGCTCGATCCTGTGCGTCGCTCCGCTGGGCTTCCGCAAGGAGGAGGCGGCGCGGACGGCGGACCCGCGGCTGTGGTCGAGCATGCTCGTCCGGTCGCTGTTCGCACGGTCGCTGCGGCGCGAGGTGCTGGCCGCGCGCTCCGCCGGAGTCGACGTCTTCGTGATCCGCCCGTGGCTGACCGACCTGAAGGCACACGGGACGAACTCGATGCGTCACTTCGACCGCGCGGCCCTCACCCGGTCGGCGCGCGAGGGGACGCTGCGGCTGCTCGAGCAGAACGCGGACCACCCGGCCCTCGTCGCCGCCACGACGAAGCGGCGCGCCGAGAGCGCCGGCGGATGACCGCACTCGACGAGAAGCCGCAGAAGCTGTGCCCGAAGTGCGGGCGCGTCATGTGGATCGTCGACGTCGAGGGGATGGGGCGGCTGTGGCAGTGCGCCTCGTGCAAGGCGAGCATGGCCGGCGGCACGCTCTACATGTGGCGCGAGCAGGAGGCCGCGGCGACGGCGAAGGTCGAGGTCCGCACGTCGCCCACGAAGAAGTACGTGTCGAACAAGCCGTGCCCGGAGTGCGCCGAGCCGATGATCGCCGTCCAGGTGCCCGACTACGGGACGCGCCATCAGTGCGAGTCGTGCCGGTTGTCCGTGATGTTCGGCGGGTCGGTCGTGCGGTGGAAGTCGCGCGACCGCGCGTCGGAGGGCTGACCGGGCTCGCCTTCGCAGGATACGTATCGACCGTCCCGGCAGGGGGGCATAGCGTCAGGGCAAGAGATGCACCCCGGCAGGACTCTCGGCTAGCTCCGAAGTCCGAAAAGAGGGACGGAACGCCGAAGCGGGCAGACAGCGCGTCGAACGCCCGGCTCGTCTCCTCGAACTGGTAGCGGCCCAGCCGCTCGACCTGCCAGGGGGCATCTCTTCTTCGTCCGGGTTCTCTGGCATCCTCGGCGGCCTGATGCCATCTCCCGTCTCCAAGGCAGTCCTCGTCACCGGCTCGTCGTCCGGGATCGGGCGCGCGACCGCCCTGCACCTCGCGGAGCGCGGGTGGGACGTCTACGCATCCGCCCGGAGGCCGGAGTCGATCGCCGACCTCGGCGAGGCCGGCTGCCGGATCGTGCAGCTCGACGTCACCGACGAGGGCTCGATGGTCGCGGCCGTGCGGAGGATCGAGGCCGAGCGCGGCGCCGTCGGCGTCCTCGTGAACAACGCGGGATACGGCCAGGGTGGCGCCGTCGAAGAGGTGCCGGTCGACGCCATGCGCGCTCAGTTCGAGACCAACTTCTTCGGGCTGGCACGGCTCACGCAGCTCGTGCTGCCGGGGATGCGGCAGCAGCGATGGGGCAAGGTCGTGAACGTGAGCTCGATGGGCGGAAAGCTCACTCTTCCCGGCGGCGGCGTCTACCACGCGACCAAGCACGCGGTCGAGGCGCTGAGCGACGCGCTGCGCTTCGAGGTCAAGGGCTTCGGCGTAGACGTGATCGTGATCGAGCCCGGCGTGATCAAGACGGGTTTCGGCGACGTCAACGTCGGCTCGATCGACCTCGGGGACCCGGACGGGCCCTACTCGTACTTCAACGCGGGCGTCGCGCGCGTCGTGGCCGGCGCGTACTCGCCGAAAGCGCGCGGGATGGGGACGAGCGAAGGCGTCGCCGCGGTCATCGAGCGCGCGATCGCCGCTCGCAGACCGAAGACCCGCTACGTGTATCCCGCGATGGGACGGGCGTTGATCACGGCCCGGAGGCTGCTGCCCGACCGCGCGTTCGACGTGCTGCTGCGCTCGCGCTACCCCGCGCCGCGCCCGCGCTAGCTACTTGTCGGCGCCGGCGTTCGGGAGCTTCTTTCGCGGAGCCATGAAGCCGCCAATCAGCATGCCCGCGGTGCCGCCGGCGAACGCGAACGCCACCGCGCTGATGACGACCGCCTGGGTCGACCCGCCGAACACGGTCCAGCCGAGCAGCGCGCCGAGGACGAGCCCGACGAAGC
>DASQDO010000088.1:0-2715 GCA_035634135.1 Actinomycetota bacterium | reverse complement strand
CACCTGGGTCGACTGCGTCGTCTGACCCACACGAATCCGAGGAGGACGAGATGAGGAAGATCACGACGGTCGCGGCCGCAGCGGCCGCGCTCATGGCCCTGGCGGTACCCACCGCGTCGGCACAGCCCGTCCCACCCGTGGGTGACACCTCGGGATGCACGACGGTCCTGCTGGACGAGTCGCAGACCTGGGTGCCGACCCACATGCCGAACAACTGGGTCGAGGTGACCTACACGCCGCCCACCACGGTGACCGTCAGCGCCGACCGCGGCTACAACTACCTCTCCGGCATCGCCTTCAACATCACGGGCGACGTCGTCGCCTTCGTCGACTGCGTCGTCTAGACGGTCCCTAGCCGAGGGGGATCCGGTGACGGGTCCCCCTCGGTGCCCATGCTTGCCACAGGAGCCGGCACTCGCTCCGGAGAAGCAAGAGGCATGAGGAAGCTCGCGCTCGCGGCCACGGCACTGCTGATCTCCGCCGTCGCGCCGGCGGCGACGGCGGTCCGCGGCGGGCCCCCGCTCGGCCCCCACTTCTCTTCCCCCAACGTCGAGTACCTCGGGCACGTCCCGCTCGAGAACGACACCGCCGGAGCGCGGGTCGTCGGGCGCTACCTGTTCGTGACGACGTCTCGGGCGCTGACGATCTACGACCTGAAGGATCCGCTGGGCCCGGTGAAGGCCGGCTGGACCCCGATGCCGCAGAGCCCGTACTTCCCGCAGGAGGACGTCGACACCAACGGCAGGATCCTGCTGGTCCCGTCGATCGACGGCGTGCTGAACGTCGTCGACGTCGAGGACAAGACGAACCCGCGGGTGATCGGCCGCCTGGATGGTGGAGCCAGCCACACGAACACGTGCGTGCTCGACTGCACGTACTCGTACGCGTCCGGGGGCCAGATCGTGGACCTCCGCGACCCGGCGAACCCGAAGCTCGCCGGCGACTGGAAGAAGACCGCGGGGCTCCCGCCGAGCAGCACCCACGACGTGACCGAGGTCGCGCCGGGGATGATCGTCACCTCGGGCCCGATCGCGCTGCTCGACGCGCGGAAGGACCCGACGAAGCCCGTGGTCCGTGCGTTCGCGTGGGACGACGGGCCGGGCGGCATCGTCCACAGCAACCTGTGGCCGCGCGGGATGCGGGACCGCTATCTCCTCGTCGGCGGCGAGAGCGCCGGCCCCCGCTGCACGGACGCCAAGGCGTCGTTCACGACGTACGACACGCGGGGCTGGCGCGACTCGAAGACGTTCCGCAAGCTCGACCAGTACCGGCCCCCGCACGGGACCTACACCGACGGGAACCCAGCCGCGAACACGTTCTGCATGCACTGGTTCGACGACCATCCAGAGTTCCGCGACGGAGGGCTCGTCGCAGTCGCGTGGTACGAGCACGGGACGAGGTTCGTCGAGGTGGGCCGCGGGGGCCGGATCCGCGAGGCCGGTCACTTCCTGCCTGTGGGCGCGTCGACGAGCGCGGCGTACTGGGTCACGGACGAGATCGTGTACACGGCCGACTACCAGCGGGGCATCGACATACTGAGGTTCGACCTCGGCGCTCCCTCCGGCTAACCCTCCAGCACCGGCGAGCACGTCACGAACGCCGGCCGGGTCGGGAACCCGCTGAAGCCGAATCCCAGGTCGGGGCGCAAGGACGTGAGGGGGCCTAGGTCGCGGCCCCCGAGCCGCCCGGTAGCCGACAGGACCTTGCGGTAACCGTCGATGCGGTACCACTCACGCCGGCCGCCCGGCGTCGTGCCGCGCATGCGGACTCCCCCGCCCCCGCCGATCAGGAAGCGACCGACGAGCGGACGCAAGACCGCGTCCTCGACGCGCACCCACGCGAGCGAACGCCGGAGCCGCCGCGGACGCAACGCGAACAGCGGGTGCCGCCGCCCGAGGGCCGCGCCGACGCGCAGCTCGCCTGCGGACAGCTCGAACCCGTCCGCCGAGCGAGTGACGTCGAACGGCACGACGCGCGTCTCGTCGAACGAGTAGACCCCGGCTACGAAGGCGGCGACTCGCTCGTCGGGCGCGAGCAACACCCGCCGCCCCGACGGCTGCGCCCACATGACGTCCGCCATCGGTCCCAGAGGCCCCGAGTCCCACAGCCCGACGACGAAGCAGTCGCCGGACGAGAACCCAAGCCCGGCGATGGCCCCCTCGAGCACGATGCGCATGCCCGAGACCTACCCACGGCCCGGCGGCTACCTCGACAGCGGCACCCGCACCTGTACGTCCTGCAGCACGATCGCGCCCGGCGCCTTGCCCCCGTGCCCGAACGACTGGTCCGATTGCGGCGAGATCGTCAGGCACAGCGCCTGTCCGGACCTCAGCGTCGCGGCCACCGCCGGCAGCGCGACGTCGAAGCTCCGGGGTCCCGCGTCCGGCGCGAACGAACGCAGGGGCATAACGTTGTTCTGCACGACGCGGGCGTCAGCGCACATGGACTCGGCCGACCCGATCGACAGCGCCACGAACGCGCGCGCGTCGACCCCGAGGCCGAGGAGCTGCCCACTCAGCCTGGGCTCCCCCGCGACCGTCAGCGGGCCTTCGGTCAGCATCACGTGGTGGGGGGCGACGGGACCGCTCGGCGCGGCCCAGGCGCCGAGGCCCGTGGGATCGACGTCGAAGCTTTGCTCGGCCGGGAGCGCGTCGAGCCGCAGGCAGGTTCCGGAGTTGCTCGCGAGGTTGTAGGCCCGCGCGCCCCGCGTCACCC
>DASQDO010000087.1:0-4353 GCA_035634135.1 Actinomycetota bacterium | reverse complement strand
CCGCGTGGGCCGTCGGCGAACGCGGACAGACCAAGGTGAAGACGATCGTGCAGAGGTACGACGGGACGTCGTGGCGGATGCGGCCCAGCCTGAACCCCAGCGCGGACCGGAACGTCCTCTACGGGGTGGACGTGGCGCCGTCCGGTGACGTCTACGCAGCGGGCACTCGATTCAACGCGAAGCGGCGGTTCCGCACGATGGTCCATCACTACGACGGCACGGCCTGGAAGATGGTCGCCGGCCGCTACCCCGGCGTCCTCTGGGACGTCGACGTCGTCGCCGAGGACGACGTCTGGGCGGTGGGCACGAAATCCGTCGACGGGAGAGGACGCGCGTTCGCGGTCCACTTCGACGGGACGGGCTGGACCGAGGTCCCGACCCCGTCTCCAGGCGACGGGTTCAGCGTGTTCTATGGCGTCTCGGGTTCGGCCCCCGACGACGTCTGGGCGGTCGGCGAGTGGTACGACCGCGGAGACCCGCGGGCTTGGGCCATCCACTTCGACGGCACGAGCTGGTCGGCGGCCGAGCTCCCGGACCTCGGGACCTTCGTGACCCTCCGCGGAGTCTCGGCCCTCGACGCCGACACGGCCGTCGCGGTGGGCGAGGACCAGCACGACGATCACGACAGCCGCGTCGTGATCGAGTGGGACGGGACCTCGTGGAGCCGGGCCGGCCAGGACGACGAGACTCAGAACAACTGGCCCCTGGCCGTGGACCTCGCGCCGGACGGCGCCGGCTGGGCGGTCGGGTACCACTCCGCGGACCCCGCCACGGAGTACATCGAACGCCGGACCTGCGGGTAGCCGAAGCCGGCCCGCCCGCCGAGGGCAGTGCGTCTAGATGCGGGTCTCGGTGAGGTCGACTGCCGCGTCGGCGCCGGAATGCGCCAGCGCGGCCCCCACGAAGTCGCGGAACAGCGGGTGCGGGCGGTCCGGACGGCTCTTGAACTCGGGGTGGAACTGTCCCGCCACGAACCACGGGTGGTCCGGCAGCTCGATGATCTCGACCAAGGTCCCGTCGGGCGACTCGCCCGAGCACACGAGCCCCGCGTCCTCGAGCCTGCGGCGGAAGCGCGGGTTCACCTCGTAGCGGTGACGGTGCCGCTCGGTGATGACCTCCTTGCCGTACGCGGCCTCGGCCTTCGTCCCCGGCGCGAGCTTGCAGAGGTACGCGCCGAGACGCATGGTCCCCCCGAGGCGATCGAGATCCTGGCCGACGAGGATGTCGACGACCGGGTGGTCGGAGTTGCCGAACTCGGACGAGTTCGCGTCCTCGAAGCCCGCGACGTTCCGTGCGAACTCGACGACCGCGCACTGGAGCCCGAGGCAGATGCCGAAGAACGGGATCGCGTTCTCGCGCGCGTACTGGACGGCGCGGATCTTGCCCTCGACGCCCCGCACCCCGAAGCCGCCGGGGATCAGGATGCCGTCGAGCTCGCCGAGCATCTCGTCGGGATCGCCTGTCTCGAGGTCGTCGGACGCGACCCATGTGATGTCGACCTGGCGCCCGTGCGAGAACGCTGCATGCTTGAGGCTCTCGACCACCGACAGGTAGGCGTCGGGCAGCGTGACGTACTTCCCGATGATCCCGATCCGGACGCTCTCCTTCGCCGAGTCGATGCGCGCCACGAGGTCGCGCCATCCGCTCAGGTCGGGGGCCGAGGTGCCCTCGATGCGAAGGCGGTCGATCACGAAGTCGTCGAGGCCCTCGTCGCGCAGCACGAACGGAATCTCGTAGATGTTGTTGGAGTCGACCGCCGAGACGATCGCGTCCATGCCGACGTCGCAAAGCATCGAGATCTTCCGCTTGAGCCCGGGGCTGATCGGACGGTCCGAACGGCACACGATCGCGTCCGGGTGGATCCCGATGCTGCGGAGCTCGCGCACCGAGTGCTGAGTCGGCTTCGTCTTGAGCTCCTCCGCGGGGCCCATGTACGGCACGAGCGTCACGTGGACGTAGCAAGTGTCGTCGCGGCCGAGCTCGGTCTTCAGCTGGCGGATCGCCTCGAGGAACGGGAGCGACTCGATGTCGCCGACGGTCCCGCCGATCTCGGTGATCAGCACGTCGGCGCCGGAGTCCTCGGCGAGCGAGCGGATGCGCTGCTTGATCGCGTTCGTGATGTGCGGGATCACCTGGACGGTGTCGCCGAGGAAATCGCCCCTGCGCTCCTTCGCGATCACCGACTGGTAGATCGCGCCCGTCGTGATGTTCGACGCCTTCATCAGGTTCTCGTCGATGAAGCGCTCGTAGTGGCCGAGGTCGAGGTCGGTCTCGCCCCCGTCCTCGGTCACGAAGACCTCGCCGTGCTGGAAGGGGTTCATCGTGCCGGGGTCGACGTTGATGTAGGGGTCGAGCTTCTGCATCATCACGCGCAGCCCGCGGTTCTTGAGGAGCCTGCCGAGGGACGCTGCAGTGAGGCCCTTGCCGAGGCTGGAGACCACCCCACCCGTCACGAAAACGTGCTTCGCCACCACCGCTCCCTTCGTTTGATGCGCTTCGGGCCATGCAGGTGACGTCCCGGAACCCGGCATGGGTCGACCGCCTGAGAGGTTCGGGGGAAGTCGTCACAAGCTAGCACGCGGCCCCGCCGCGCGAGCTCATTTCCGGCCGAGCTCGTCCAAAGCGCGAAGGGGCGGCGACGACTCGATCACCTTCGAGAACGACCACCTCTCCGAGGCGGCGTTGAGCGCCAAGAGCACGACGACCACGGCCCCCAGCGGGGCGGCGTCGAGCGAGACCGCCAGACCGAGCCCGACCAGTGCGCCCAGCGGGTTCGCGCCGGCGTCACCGAGCATCCCGCGCTCGCCGAGGTCGGCCGGCAGGAGTGCGGCAAGCGCACCGAACGCCCCGGCCGCGTCGACGGCCCAGCGCTCGTCGCCCATCGCCAGCAGCGGCAGCCCCGCGAGGAGAGCGACCTTGCCGGTCCGTCCGGGGGCCCGGTCGAGCAGGTTGAAGAGGTTCGCCGCGAGCGGCACCGCGAGCGCGGTCAGCGCCGCCATCACGAGGTCGTCCCGATAGAGGAGGGCCGCCGCGGCGATCCCGGCCAGCCCCCCCGCCGCGATCTTGACGAGACCGCCGGTGAGGCGCCCCGCCCGCAGATGTCCGCCGAAGCCGCGGGGGCTCTCGTCGCCGCGCGTGTCGTCCCAGAGGCCTGCGGCCGCGAGCCCGAGGAACGCGATGGCGGTGGCGGCCTCCAGGCGGCCGAGCCCGTCCCCGCGCCCGAGCGCACCGGCCAGTCCCCCGCCGGCCCCGCCCAGGACGACGCCCACACCGAGGACGGCGGGGACCTGTCTGCCGGACACGTTCGTGCGGAGCGACCACGGGGGCGGGGACGCCAGCGCCGGGGCCCGGAAGGCGAGCGCTACGAGGGCCCCGGTTCCTGCCGCGGCGAGAGCCCACAGGAGGTCGTTCAAGCGGCCCCCCGGCGTTCCAGTGACACGTACGCAATCAGGGCCATCGGGACGAGCCACGACAAAAACATCGCCGGCACCACGATCCCCGAGTCGTTGACAGCGAACCCGAGCAGCGCGAGGACCAGGCCCCCGACCAGGCCGCTGCGCACCACCGGGAACGCCGTCGCCAGCTGCTGCCAGCGGCCCGGCGGCTTGCGCAGCAGCACCCCGAGGAGCAACAGCGCGGGCGGCACGAGGTACGTCCAGATCGTCGAGCCGAAGATGCGCACGTTCGTCCGCACCTTGCGCTCGATCGTGTCGGCGAAGACCTGCGGCCCCTCGTCGGCGACGTTCTCGACGAGCCGCGCGAGGTGGGTGCGGGAGTCCTCGGGGCGCGACAGGTCGACGGCGAGGAAGAGGCCGAGCGCGACGACGCCGGCGAGCCCGGCCAGCAACACGGCGCGCACCCCGACCTTGCGCCCCGACAGCAAAAACCACGTGATCGCGAACCCCGGGACGAGCGCGAGCACGCCTCCGACGTCGCTGCCGAGGAACGGCGCACCGTCGACGACGACGGCCAGCGCGAACACGGCGGCGGCCCCGGCGAGGGCTCGCGCCGACCGCTCGTGCTTGTGGACGAGCACGGTCGCCAGCACGACGGCGGACGCGCCGAGGATCGAGAACGCGAGGTTGCCGAGCCCCGCGAAGCGCCCCGCGACGATCGGCGAGTTCCCGAAGACCGCGTTGAGCTGGAGCCTCTCTCCGAGCACGAGGTCGCCGACCATGACGACGAGGGTCGCGGCCGCTACCGCCGCAAGCCGGTTCAGAGGTGACCGGAGCGCCACGAAAGCGAGCCCGACGAGAACGGCGTCTACCGCGAGCAGCACGGCGACGAAGCCCGGGACGCCGAGCTCGTGCGTCATCCAGGCCATCGCCAGGTACGACGCGAGCGGGAACGCGG
>DASQDO010000086.1:0-3961 GCA_035634135.1 Actinomycetota bacterium | reverse complement strand
GACGACGTCATCCATCCGGTCGCGATCTCGAACCTCGTCGGCGACGGGCTCCACAACCTCCTCGACGGCTCGCTGATCGGAGCGAGCTACCTCGTCTCGCCGAGGGTCGGGCTCGCCACGACGATCGCCGTCGTCCTCCACGAGATCCCGCAGGAGCTCGGCGACTTCGGGATCCTCGTCCACTCCGGGGTCGAGCCGAAGAAGGCCCTGCGGCTCAACCTGCTGACCGGCTCGATGGCGGTGATAGGCGCCGTCCTGGCGCTGCTCTCGGGCGACGTGCTCTCCGAGCAGCTCTTGTTGCCGGTCGCCGCCGGCGCGTTCATCTACATCGCGAGCACCGACCTGTTGCCGGAGCTGCACAAGGAGCCGGAGCCGCGCAAGTCGCTGTTCCAGATCTGTGCGCTGATCGCGGGCGTCGGGGTCATGGTCGCCCTGCTCGCGCTCGACTGATGCGCGCGACGCGGCAGCGCGCGGCCGTGCGCGACGCCCTCGACCGCTCCGGGGGCTTCCGTACCGCGCAGGCCCTGCACGACGAGATGAAGGCCGCCGGCGAGAGCGTCGGACTCACGACGGTCTACCGGACGCTACAGAGCCTCGCCGACGCGGGCGAGGTCGACGTGCTGCGCACCTCGGCGGGCGAGGCGATCTACCGCCGTTGCGCGACCGGCGAGCACCACCACCACCTCGTGTGCCGCTCCTGTGGCGCGTCGGTCGAGGTCGCGAGCGACGAGGTCGAGCGCTGGGCGGCGACGACCGCGGAGCGCCACGGGTTTACCGAGGTGGAGCACACCGCGGAGCTCTACGGGGTCTGCGGAGGCTGCTCCACGGGGTGAAGCGTGGCCGGCGGCGGGGCTCCGTCGGCCGGGTCGAACGCCGACAAGTCCTTGCCGAACGCCGCCTTGAACGGCGCGAGCAGCTCGATCGGGATCGGCACGACGAGCGTCGAGTTCTTCTCCGCCGACACGTCGGTGATCGTCTGCAGGTAGCGGAGCTGGTAGGCGATCGGGTGCCGCGCGATCACCTCGGCGGCCTGCGCCAGCTTCTCAGACGCCTGGAACTCGCCCTCGGCGTCGATGATCTCCGCGCGCCGGCCTCGCTCGGCCTCGGCCTGGCGCGCCATCGCACGTTGCATCTCGACGGGGAGGTCGACGTCCTTGATCTCGACGAGGTTCACCTTGACGCCCCACGGGTCCGTCAGGTCGTCGATGATCCGCTGGAGGTCGCTGTTCAGACGGTCGCGCTCGCCGAGGATCGTGTCGAGGTCGACCTTCGACAGCACGGCCCGCAACGTCGTCTGCGCGATCTGCGAGGTCGCGTAGAGGTAGTTCTGGACCTCGACGATCGCCTTCACCGGCTGGAAGACCTGGAAGTAGCACACGGCGTTCACGCGCACCGTGACGTTGTCCTTCGTGATGACGTCTTGCGGCGGGACGTCGAGCGTCACGATCTGGAGGTTGACCTTCACCATCTTGTCGATGATCGGGACGATGAAGAACAGACCCGGCCCCTTGGCGCCGGCGACGACCCGCCCGAGCCGGAAGATCACGCCCCGCTCGTACTCCTGGACCACCCGGATGGAAGCCGCCGCGATGATCAGGACCAGAACCGCCACCACGCCGAGGACACCCAGAGTCATCTAACCCTCCTTGTTCGCCGAACCCACTGGCTCCTGCTCGTGGAGCGGCTCCACGAGCAGGACGAGACCTTCGGTCGCCTTCACTTGCACCTTCGAACCCGCCGCGATGCCAGTCTCCATCGTCCGCGCCCGCCACAGTGTCCCCTTGGTGACGACGGTCCCCTCGGGCGCGATGTCGGTCTTCGCCTCGCCGACCGCGCCGACGATCGCCTCTTCCCCGGTGATCGGGCGGCGCAGCCGCACCCTCAGCGCGGCGGTCATGACCGAGACGAAGAACAGCAACGTGAACAGGACTGCGGCGACGATCGCCCACGGGCTCAGCGCGAGGGCCTCGTTCGCGCCGGCGAACGTCATAAGGCCGCCCACGACGAGGAGGCCGAGGCCCGCGATGCTCCAGCCGCCGAGGCCGCCGGTATGCAGGTCGACGAGCAGCAGCACGATCGCGACGACGACCGCGAGGACGCCAAGCCAGTTCGTCGGGAGGACGCTCAGCCCGTAGAACCCCATCGCGAGCGAGCCCGCGCCGAGGATGCCGGCGAGCCCGATGCCGGGGTTGTAGAGCTCGAAGATCAGCCCGAAGACGCCGGCGAGCAGCATCAGGAACGCGACCTCGGGGCTCGTGAGCGCGTGCTGCAGCCGCTGCAACAGGTCCATCTCCTGGAACCGCAGCGTCACGGTCAGCTTGCCGGCCGCGGGGTCCCACGTGTCGAGCGTGGCCGATCCCCCGGTGACGTCGACCGTCTGGCCGTCGACGAGCTGGAGCAACTCGCTGAGAGACGACGCCTGCCCGTCGACGACCCCGCGCTCGATCGCCTCGGTCACGCCGATCGCCTCGGCGTCGCGCACCGCCGCTTCCGCGAACTCGACGTCGCGTCCGCGCTCGCGCGCCAGCTCGGTGAGGAACGCGACCGCGTCGTTGGTCGCCTTCTCCTTGACGGTGGGAGGCAGGTCGCCGCCGGCGAGGTTCACCGGGGACGCGGCCCCCAGCTCCGTCGCCGCGGCCATGTAGGTGAGGTGCGCGGAGTAGGCGATGAACGTCCCGGCCGACGCGGCCCTCGAGCCCTGCGGCGCGACCCAGACGATCACGGGGATCTCCGACTGCATGATCCCGCCGATGACGTCGCGCATGGCGATGTCGAGCCCGCCGGGGGTGTCGAGCTGGAGGACGATCGCGACCGCGTCCTCTTGCGCCGCGTCGATCTTGTCGATCAGGTACTCGGCGGTCGGCCCGTCGATGACGCCGTCGACCTCGACGACGTCGACGGTCGCGGTGCCGGGGGCCTGGGCGGAAGCGGGGCCGAGCCCGAGCCCGAGCGCGCCGAGGACGAGGGCCAGTACCGAGAGCCGCCGCGCGCTGCGAGCCATGTCCCCATGGTGGCAGGGATTCGTCCGCTTTGCTTCGCCGCGTCAGCCTTCCCGCAGGGACGAGGCCAGGGGGGCTGCAGCCAGGGCCACGAACGCGAACCTGTAGATCAGCCATCGCGTGGTGGCGCCGGCGCTAGGTTCCCAGCCGAGCCAGGCGAAGGCCTCTTCCCATGCCTCGCGGCTCATGATCCGGCGCCAGGCCTCGTTCTGCGGATCACCCGTGGGCCCGGCCGGCAACAGGCGCTCGCGATCGATCCGGCGCGCCCAGCGCAGACGTCGGGCACCGAGCGACAGGACCGCCAGCGAACCCGTGACCGTCGGTACGAGCCAAGCCTCGTCCCAAAGCCACAGGGACAGGATCATCGACGCCGGGAACCACCCGAAGAAGGTCAGCTGCGCGGCGACGAACGACGCGGCGTCTCGCCGCGAGTGGAAGTGGCCCGGGTCAGCTCCGGCGGCCGTCGTCCGGGTCCTTCTGCAGGTTCGATTGTTGCTCCGCCATCGACCGCACCTCCTTGAATCGACTGCCGTCGTCGATACCCACACCGGGGCCCATTCGAACGTGTGTTCCGGTGTCCCCGATGCGACAGACTCTGCGGGTGTCGATAGATGAGTTCCTCGAGCCGCGGATCATCATCGTGTCCGGCAAGGGCGGCGTCGGCAAGACCACGGTCGCAGCCGCGCTCGCGCTCGTCGCCGCGCGCCACGGCCGCAAGGTCTGCATCGCGGAGGTCGACCGCAAGGGCACGCTGCCGCGCCTGTTCGGCGGGCCGACGCTCGGCTACGAGCCGCGCCAGCTCTCGCCCGGCGTCTTCGGGATGAACATCGTGCCGGAGGACGCCCTCGCCGAATACCTCGACGTCCAGTACCACATGAAGCGGATCAGCAAGGTCTTCACGAGCTCGCACTTCGTCGACTACATCACGGCCGCGGCCCCCGGCCTGAAGGACATCCTCATGC
>DASQDO010000085.1:0-2592 GCA_035634135.1 Actinomycetota bacterium | reverse complement strand
GAGAAGAAGCCGAAAACCGATCGCCTCGGCGATCGGTCGAGCGCAGAGGAGTGAAGCCCCACCCCCGCGAGGCCTACTTCGAGGCGGTCGGCGACCTGCTCGGCTCGTCGTACCTGCGCTACAGCTTCACGAAGGGGACGGACCAGGAAGTCGCGTTCCTGCTGGAGCTGTTGGGGTTGTCGCCGGGCGCCCGCGTCCTGGACGTCGGCTGCGGGCCGGGACGCCACGCGGTTCCGCTCGCGCAGGCGGGGTTCGGGGTGACGGGCGTCGACGTGTCGCGCCGGTTCCTGGACCTTGCTGCGGAGTCGGCCCGCGCCGCCGGCGTGGGCGCGTCGTTCTTCCAGGTCGACGCGCGGCAGATGCCGTTCGACGACGAGTTCGACGCGGTGATCTCGATCTGCGAGGGCGCGTTCGGCCTGATGGCGGGCGACGACTCGACGGTGTTGAAGCGCATGGCCGAAGCCGTGCGCCGGGGGGCCCGCGTGGTGCTGACGGCGTTCAGCGCGCTGTACGAGGCCTCGCACCCGCGCGAAGGCGCGACGTTCGACGCCGACGCGGGCGTGGTCCACGAGCTGACGACGATCAAGGACGAGTCGGGGGCCGACCACGAGGTAGACCTATGGACGAGCGTCTACACGCCGCGCGAGCTGAGGCTGATGGCGCTGGGCACGGGCCTGATCCCGGAGCAAGTGTGGTCGGTAGAGCCGGGCGCGTTCGCGAAGACGGAGCCGAACCTGGACCTGCCGGAGCTGATGCTGGTAGCCCGCCGCCCCTGACGCGCCCCGTCGAGTGCGCAACGAGCTACGGATTCCGTAACCGGCTGCGCACTCGAGAGGCTTGGGCTAGCGGTTCACCTTGTAGCTGTAGCCGAACGGCGTCGTCGCTATTGGCGTCGTGCCCGAGAACACCATGATCGTCTTGTCGCCCCGGACCCCCGTGGCCCGGCGCTGGCGCAGCCCCGCCTTCACCTTGCGGTAGCCCTTCCGCGTCAGCGTGTAGCGGATCGCGCTCTTGCCCGCGACCTGGACCACCTGGACCAGCGGACGGTTCTTCTTCAGCGGCGCCAGCGCGATCCACTTCTTCAGCGCGTCACCCCCGAAGTCGAACTTCCGGGCCCTCTTCTCGAACGTCTCCTTGCGCCAGATCGTCCGGTCGCCGTCCTTGAGCGCCACGTTGTCGATGACGAAGCCGGGCTCGGTCGTCGCCTGGTCGGTGTCGTACTCGAACCGGATCAGCACCGGCCCCCCCGCCCATTGCGTCAGGTCGAGCGAGCACGTCTTCCAGCCCTCCGAGTCACCGGTGATGCCCCCGCCCTCGGTTGCGGCCCGGTTGTTGCCGTTCGGGTTCGTCGTGCGCCCACCGCAGTCCGGCGTAGGCACGAAGACGTATGACGCACCGCGGTCCTGCGAGATCCGCACGTACGCGTAGTCCCAGTCCTCTTCGATCTGGTGCCAGTAGTCGAACGTCAGCGCCGGCGCGGTCGCGTCGGTGAGGTTCGCGCCGCGCTCGAGCCACGTGATCATCTCGTCGGCCCGGTTCGACCAGGCGAACTTCTTGCCCGGCCCCGGCTGGCCCTCGGTCGCGGGGATGACCGCGACGGGATCCTGCACCTTGCTCTTGAACGTCCCCTCGCCCGTCACCTCGTAGTAGTCGGCGCCGTACGGGTGGACGGTCGAGTCCGCCGGCGACGCGTCCTCGGTCCCGGTCCCCGCCACGGCGACGTCGCGGTTCGCGTAGCCGAACTGCCCGCGAGCGAGGCTCGGGTCGTCGAGGTAGTTCGCGATCAGGTAGTCCTTGAAGACCTTCCCGAACGTGCCCTTGCGGTAGTAGCGGTCGAGCGACGACTTGAGTGAGTCGGGCCGCGTCGCGATCACCTGCGTGATCCCCTTGGCGCCGTCGGCCGGCGTGCGCGTCAGGAGCTTCGCGAGCCCGTACGCCTCGAGCTCGTCGGTGCCCTCCACCTCGGGGGCCCCGTAGTGGTTGAAGAGGTAGTCGAAGAACAAGAACGCCTGGCCGTAGTCGTCGACGACGCCGGTCCAGTCGAACAGGTGCTGGTCGGGGTTCTCCTGATAGGCGTCGATGTGGCCCTGCACGATGTCGCCGAAGCCGTTCACGACGGCGGCGACGTCGGCCATGCCTTCGTTGACCCAGGTCTCCTCGTTGTAGTCGTTCGAGAACTGGATCATGTGGAAGAACTCGTGCGCGAGCACACCTGCGTACGTGTCGTCGCCGACGTTCAGGTGCAGCGAGTTCATGAAGAACATCTCTGCCTCGTTCGAGTAGATCGACTCGTGCTCGCCTTCGCCGTTCGGGTACTCGTGCTCCGAGGAGTAGTAACCGGCGGTGTAGCTACCGGACGAGCCGGGGGTGTCCATGTTGAAGTTGACGATGTGGATGCGCGGGTCGCAGTCCGCGTCGCGCCAGTCGGAGGGAAGGCCCGGCGGGAGGTTCTGCGCCGGCGACTTCGGGTTCGGCTCGATACCGAAGTACGAGCGGTTGATGTCGTAGATGTTCTCCCACTTCTCGAGACCGAGCTCGGCCTCGCTCTGCGTGACGAACCCGCCGTCCGGCGCGTCGCCGGGGGCCGGGACG
>DASQDO010000084.1:0-2103 GCA_035634135.1 Actinomycetota bacterium | reverse complement strand
GCTGGGTCTCATAGAAGCGCGCGGGATGGTCGAGCTCGACGCGGACGGCGACGTCGTCAAGGTCGCGGGGACCGTCCAGGACGTCACGGACCGGAAGTCGCTCGAAGACAGGATCCAGCATCAGGCGTTCCACGACTCGCTCACGGGGCTAGCGAACCGGGACCTGTTCGTCGACCGAGTCGGTCACGCCTTGTCCCGTCAGGGGCGCGTCGCGCGTCCTCTCGCGGTGCTGTTCCTGGACCTCGACGACTTCAAGACCGTCAACGACAGCCTGGGGCATCGAGCCGGGGACGATCTGCTGGTCGACGTCGCGCGCCGGATCAGCGGGGCCATCAGGCCGGGCGACACCGTCGCGCGGCTCGGGGGCGACGAGCTCGCGATCCTGCTCGAGGACCTAGAAGGCGTCGACGGCGCGGTCTTCGTCGCCGACCGGCTCAACGAGCTGTTCGACGACCCGTTCCTCGTCGACGACTCCGAGCTGTCCGTCCACGCGAGCATCGGCATCGCGTACTGCTCGCCGGGCGAGGGACGTTCGCCCGACGACCTCCTGCGCGACGCGGACATCGCCATGTACGAGGCGAAGCGGAGCGGCAAGGCGACGTTCCAGCTGTTCGAGTCCGGGATGCGCGTCGCCGCGACGGACCGCCTGCGACTCAAGGCCGACTTGCAGCAGGCGGTGGACAACGGCGAGCTCGAGCTCCACTGCCAGCCGATCGTCCGGCTCGTCGACGGCAGCGTCACGTCCGTCGAGGCGCTCGTGCGGTGGCGCCATCCCGAGCGCGGCCTCGTCCCTCCGCTCGAGTTCATCCCGTTCGCCGAAGATAGCGGCTTGATCGTCCCCATCGGGAGATGGGTCCTGTTCGAGGCGTGCCGTACGGCGGCGTCGTGGGCCGGGCCGAATCCTCCGTCGGTATCGGTCAACGTGTCGCCGCTGCGCTTCCGCCATCCGGGCTTCGTGGAAGAGCTGACCGAAGCCTTGGAGGCGACCGGCCTCCCGGCGGAGCGCCTGGTGCTCGAGATCACCGAGAGCGCGCTGGTGGAGGATGTGGACAAGGTCGTCGAGCGCCTGGACGATCTGAAGCGTCTGGGCGTACAGCTCGCGATAGACGACTTCGGCACGGGCTATTCGTCGCTCAGCTACCTCAAGCACTTCGCGGTCGACGTGCTGAAGATCGACAAAGCGTTCATCGACTCGATCGCGCTGGGGGCCGAGGACTCGGCCCTGGCCCGGGCCGTGCTGAAGCTGGGGCAGTCGCTGAACCTCAAGATCGTCGCCGAGGGCGTGGAAGAAGGAGCCCAGGCGGACGTGCTGCGGAGCCTGGGCTGCCCGCTGGCACAGGGCTACCTGTTCTCGCGCCCCGTCCCGGCGGACGCCCTGGCGGAGCTGCTGGAAGGACGGGAGACCGCGGCCCCTGCTGCCTGAGGCCGAGCGCCCGCCCCGCGAGGCCGGGAAGGTGGTTCGGCAGGGCGGGTCGAAGACTTTCCACGTGAAACTCGTGCGCGGCCTGGCGGCGGCCGTGACGCTCGTCGCCCTCGTGACTCCGGTGGGAGCGAACGCCCAGCTCCCGCTCCTCGGCGACAAGTGCTTCGGCGACGACGTGACGATCGCCGGCACCGAAGAGGGCGACGTCCTCGAGGGAACTCCCGGAGACGACGTGATCTCCGCGCTTGCGGGAGACGACGTCGTCCGCGGTGGCGGCGGGAACGACACCATCTGCGGCGGAGCCGGGGCGGACTCGATCGAGGGAGGCGCCGGACGCGACGCCGTAGCCGTCGGACGCGGAGCGGACGATGCACGCGGCGGCGAAGGGTCCGACATCATCGTCGAGTTCTCCTCCGACAGCTGCTCCGGGTGCCTTCCCTTCGACACGGCCGCGCGCGACGCGAGCGACGACGTCATCTCCGGTGGAGAGGGCAACGACGCGGTCGGCGCCGAGGGCGGCAACGACACGATCGACGGCGGAGAGGGTCAGGACCTGTCGCTGTTCCTGTCGCGCTTCACGACCGTCTCGATCGACCTGTCTCTCGGGCGCGCTCTCTCGACCGCGGGAGGCCTGGACGAGCTGCGCGGGATCGAGCACGTGCTCGGGTCGGTCAACGCCG
>DASQDO010000083.1:0-2167 GCA_035634135.1 Actinomycetota bacterium | reverse complement strand
CGGGCCGAGCGGATCGCGGCCCTCGCATCCGTGGCGCGCATCTGCGAGCTCGACCCGGGCTGCTCGCCCGCGCACCCGAGCGAGTGGTGGTGGCGATGGGACTGGACCGACGGCGCGCTCTCGATCCGCGAGCAGCAGCGGGCCGGCGAGTCCGACCTCCCCCTCGACAAGCTGCGCACGAGCTACTCGCGCATCTCGACCTACGACAACTGCGGGCTCCAGTACCTCGGCTCGGTCGTTCTCGGTCTCGATCCCGACTCGAGCCACAACATGGCGTTCGGGTCCGTCGTGCACAAGGTCTTCGAGGAGCTCGAGACCGGTGAGCTCCCGCTCGACGCCCAAGCCGCGTACGCGCGCTACGAGGTGCTGTTCGCCGAGATCAAGGCCCGCTTCCCGAACAAGGCGACGGCACGCCAGTTCCACCGTGAGGGCCAGCTGATGATCGAGCGCTACGGCAGGTTCCTCAAGCCGGGGGCCGCGGCGGTCGCCGAGGCGAGCTTCAAGGTCGACCTCGACGGGCACCGCATCACCGGCCGCATCGACCGCGTCGACAGGATCGGCAAGAACATCGTGATCTCCGACTACAAGACGTCGAAGAGCGTCGCGAGCTGGGAGGAGGCGCGCGAGTCGCTGCAGCTCGCGATCTACTACCTGGCCGCGACGACGCCCGGGTCGGTGGTCGAGCCCCCCGACGTCGACATGACCGCGCTCGGCGAGCCCGCGGCGATGCAGCTCGTGTACCCGAACGTCCCGCCGGTCAACGGCAACGTCCAGAAGCGCAGCCAGAAGCCCGAGGAGGCGCGGGAGGTGCTGAAGCGGCTGCCGGCGCTCATCGACGGCGTGCTCGCCGAGGACTTCCGCCCGAATCCCGAGGCCGACTGCAAGTGGTGCAAGTTCAAGCCGCTGTGCCCGCTGTGGTCCGAAGGCAAGGAGCTGCCGGCATGACGCCCGGCGTGCGCGCTTCGGGCGCCGTGCGCGCGGCGTTGCGCGGCTTCGAGCCGACCGCCGAGCAGTGGCGGGCGATCGCGCATCCGCTCGAGCCCGTTTACCTGATCGCGGGGGCCGGATCGGGGAAGACGGCCGTGATGGCGGCGCGGATCGCGTGGGCTCTCGAAGGCCACGACCTCACCCCGGGGAACGTCCTCGGCCTGACGTTCACGAACAAGGCGGCGGACGAGCTCCGCGAACGGGTCGCGCTCGCGCTCGACGAGCTCCACGACGAGACGAACGAGGACGTGACGGTCCAGACCTACAACGCGTTCGCGGCCGGGATCGTGCGCGACCACGGTCTCCTCGTCGGCGTCGAGCCCGACGCCGGACTGCTGAGTCAGGCCCAGCAGTGGCAGCTCGTCCTGTCGTGCCTCGACGACCTCCCGCCGTTCGACGCGCTCGAGGTGCGGTCCTCGTACGTCGTCGGCCAGACGCTGTCGCTCGCGCACTCGGTCGCCGACCACATGGCGAGCCTCAACGACATCGAGGCCGCGGCCCAGAGGATCCGCTCCATGAGCGGCGTCGACGACAAGATCGCGTTGACGGCGGCGAAACGACAGGAGCTCGTGCGGGCCGTGCGTGCGTACGTCGCCGCCAAGCGACGGACCGAGCGCATCGACTTCGGCGACCAGGTGACGAAGGCGGTCCAGGTCCTCGAGGGCGACCGCGAGATCCGCGACTCGTACCGGAGGCGGTTCCCGTTCGTGCTGCTCGACGAGTACCAGGACACGAACGTCGCGCAGCGCAAGCTGTTGCAGGCTCTCGTCGGCTCCGGCGGCGCGGTCACCGCGGTCGGTGACGCGCGGCAGGCGATCTTCGCCTGGCGGGGAGCCACGATGTACAACCTGATCGGGTTCCCGGCCGACTTCCCCCGGTCCGACGGTGCCCCTTACGAGCCCGTGTCCCTGTCCGAGAACTTCCGGTCGGGGAGCCGCATCCTCGAGGTGGCGAACCGGGTGGTCGAGGCGATCGACCCGTCGCGCCGGCCTGGAGACCCGCTGCGCGCGAACGCCCGCAACGGCGAGGGCAGGGTCAGGGCGGGGCTGTTCTCCGACGAGCGGGCGGAGGCGACGTGGATCGCGGAGCAGTGCGAGGGCTTGCACGGCCAGGTCCTCGGCGACGGGCGGGACCCGGTCGAGTGGAAGGACATCGCGATCCTCGTGCGGCGCAAGGCCGC